>NZ_JWGX01000025.1:0-97874 GCF_000813075.1 Shewanella sp. ECSMB14102 | reverse complement strand
TATCCTGTTAATCACAAGGCAGCTCCGCTTAAGTGAACTACGTTGCCCTGATGGCGGGTGTTTTGTTGTAATGCCATTTCGTTTACTTGATTCAGCTTGGGAGTTGGCTTTGGTAAAGAGTCGTGTGCCGGCATCAAGTTCGGCCGTATTTGAATACCTGATCAAGATTAATGCTGGTTTAAAGTCCAACAAGGAATGGAATAACTAACCTGCGATGGGAAAAGGCTTCTGATATACTTGCTGCCTTCGCCAGTTGCCGGAGGCTTTCCGGTAAGATTCACTGTTTGGAAATACCAATGAACAACCTGTTTCTGTTTTGTCGTGCCGGCTATGAAAAAGAGTGCGCGGCCGAGATCCAAAATCGGGCGGCACTGCTCAATGTCGGTGGTTTCGTCAAGGCCAACAACAACGATGCCTATGTGATCTTTCAATGTTTTGCCGAAGGGGAAGCCGACACTCTGGCACAGGAACTGGCGCTGGACTCATTGATCTTTGCCCGGCAGATGTTTGTTTGCGGCGATCTGCTCAGCGACCTGCCTCCGGAAGACAGGGTAGGGCCAATTACCGCCGCGCTTGAAGATGTTAGCAAGGGCGGTGAGCTCAGGGTCGAAACTCCGGATACCAACGAAGCCAAAGAGCTGCTGACCTTCTGCCGCAAGTTTACTGTGCCGCTGCGTCAGTCGCTGAAACAGAGTGGTACTCTGCTGGCCAAGGAAAACCCCAAGCGGCCGATAATCCATGTGTGCTTTGTGGCACCGGGCAAGGCGTTTGCCGGTTATTCCTACAGCCATAACTCGTCACCGTTTTTTATGGGGATCCCCAGGCTCAAGTTTCCCGCCGATGCGCCCAGCCGCTCGACTTTGAAACTGGATGAGGCCTTTAATCACTTTATTCCCGAGCCGCAGCGGGAGGAACGTTTACGCAGCGGTCTCAACGCCGTGGATCTCGGCGCCTGTCCCGGCGGCTGGACCTATCAGTTGGTGCGCCGCGGCATGTTTGTATCGGCCGTCGACAACGGCCCCATGGATGCAGGTTTGATGGAAACCGGCCAGGTGACTCACTTCCAGGCCGATGGTTTCCGTTTTGAGCCCAAGCGCAAGAACATCTATTGGCTGGTGTGTGACATGGTGGAAAAGCCGGCCAGGGTGGCCGAGCTGATGGAAGCCTGGGCCATCAATGGCTGGTTTAAAGAGGCTATCTTTAACCTGAAACTGCCGATGAAGAGCCGTTACAAAGAGGTGAGCACCATATTGGAAAATATGCAGGCCATTCTCAAAGAAAACGGCATCACAGAGTTTAAGCTGGCTTGTAAACACCTCTACCACGACAGGGATGAAGTGACAGTGCACCTGTGGCTGCGACCCAACTCGCCTTGGTGAGTTGGGGAGGGGGCGAACAAGTCCCATGTGTGCTCTGCGTCGGCTTATGGGCTTGGATGCAAGGCGTGGTTCGCACCTTCCTTGCCCCAAGCTGGCCTTGATGCTTTTCAGCTCAAGGCCATATGCTGCAGCACGGCATCCGGAATGTCATATTGGCCGCAAACCCACTCAAGATTGCTATCGATAAAGCCGAGTAGCTCCCGGGTCAACATCAGGTTATAAACGGCATCGGCCACCACACTGATGTATTCCGCTTTCTTTCTCGGTGACAGGTGATGGTGGCGCCGGTAATCCTGCAATGCCTGTTCCAGCTTCTTGCCGGCAACGCCCAGGGAACCGGCTTGCTCCCGCATCAATTCCTGCTCTAACAGACTCTGCTGTTGCTGCTTTAGTTCACTCAGTTTTGAGGCTGACACCCGCTGCTCCTCTGGCTGCTTCTCCTGTTTTTAAGTGTGTGCCCCAGATAATGGATCAACAAGTCGGTGTCGGCGAAATGTTCGCTGGCGCACAAAAATCTACTCTCAAAAGACCATGTAACTCTTACTCGGGGCGTTTGTAGTCATTTAAGCTTGGAAAATATTGAGTTGTATCACGCAACTAAAAAACTTTTAAGGTGTAATCCGCCGCGGTTCCTGTTACTAAATAAGTTCTGTTTCTTGATATGAGTCTGCGGATAGAAGTAATGCAGTTTTCCAAGTTTGGCGACAAGTTTAACCGTTATACAGGTATCACCCAGTTGATGGATGATCTCAACGAAGGGCTACGCACTCCGGGGGCGATTATGCTGGGGGGCGGTAACCCGGCGGCCATCCCCTCCATGCTCGACTATTTTACCGAGCTCAATGCCGATATGCTGGCCAAGGGCGAGTTGCTCGCGGCCATGACCAACTATGATGGCCCGCAGGGAAAAGATGCCTTTCTCAATGCCTTGGCCAAGCTGCTTAACGATACCTACGGTTGGTCGCTGACCAAAAACAATATCAGCCTCACCAACGGCAGCCAGAGCTCGTTTTTCGCGCTGTTCAACCTGTTTGCCGGTACCACTGCCGAGGGGCAAAAACGCAAGATCTTACTGCCGCTGGCCCCTGAGTATATCGGCTACAGTGATGCCGGTCTGGAAGATGAACTGTTTCGTACCTTCAAACCGGAAATTACCAAGCTGGATGGCGGCTTGTTCAAGTACCACATCGACTTTGAAAGGCTTAAAGTCGATGCCGATATCGGCGCCATTTGTGTTTCACGACCGACCAATCCCACAGGCAATGTGCTGACCGATGAAGAGGTGGATAAGCTGGATAAGCTGGCAAGAGCGCACGGGATCCCGCTGATCCTCGACTGCGCCTACGGCTCACCTTTCCCCAATATTCTGTTTGAGGATGTGACTCCTTTCTGGAATGACAACACTGTGTTGTGCATGAGTCTCTCCAAGCTGGGGCTGCCTGGACTGCGCTGCGGCATAGTGATAGCCAACGAAGCCATCACCCAGGCGCTGACCAATATCAACGGTATTATCTCACTGGCACCGGGCAGCATGGGCCCGGCGATGGCGACAGAGATGATAGCCCGTGGTGATATGCTGCGGCTCGGTAATGAAGTGGTGCGGCCTTTCTATCTGCAGCGGGCGCAGCAAACCGTGGCCATGCTGCAACAGGCTCTGCCGGACCCCAGGTTCAGAATTCATAAACCCGAGGGCGCGATTTTCCTCTGGCTCTGGTTTGAAGGCCTGCCCATCAGTGCCATGGAACTTTATCGACGCCTGAAAGCCAGGGGCGTGTTGGTGGTGCCCGGAGAGTACTTCTTCTTCGGACTGGCCGAAGAGTGGCCACACGCCGGTGAGTGTATTCGGATGAACTATGTGCAACAACCTGAATTGATGCGCCGCGGCATTGAAATCATCGCCGAAGAAGTCAATAAGGCTTGGGCACAGCTTGGTTAAAACCAAGGCTACTATCGCAGAGTTGCTTGCTGTGAATTTTAAGCAACTCTGCTGTAGCATTGTGAATTGCCACTGATTTCCTAGACACCTTTTAGTTAGATAAACTAGCTAATTGTCAGAAGCTGTTTAGCTGAATCCCCGAGGCTCCAAGATATTTATCTCCAATTGAACTTTGTTCGAACTCCATCGTGCCTGAAATTCGATTTTTTGCACTCATTTCAATAACCGAGCACCCCTCAAAAGGCTTGAAAGATTATTTTCTCTCAGTGAAAACATCAGTGTTTCTGTGAGTCAGGCAACTAGAGCCTTCACTCAGCTAATAATGGGTGTCTTTGTTACTTCTCGCTTGTTAAAGGGCAAAATTTGGTTGGCTATAATCTTGAGCGGAGCGAAATCAGCCAACTGAATTTTGTCCACTATTCAACAGCTTGTTAGTTGCGTTTTGCAAACTGCCACCAATCCCTATTTGCATAGAAAATCCAACTCAAATTTTTAGGAACCACATATAGGAATAGGATATCAGTGGAACTCTGAAATCTATCAAAGCTTTCCCAGTTCAATTCAAATTCAGCGTTTAACCTCTTAGTTAAGCCTGTACTTGTGTATGTTCTTTCAAACGTCTCAAACGCATAAACAGAGATATTATTTGAATGCTCAGAGGTGGAAATGAACACTGCATCAAATTGCTCTTTAGATAACCAATTATGGTCGTCTGAGTTAAATCCTTTAGTAACCAACCAGTCATTATCAATTAGGTTAATTTCATGGTCATCATCCAAAACTAAAATGCTTTTCAAATTATCGAAATTCATTTGGATACCAGTAAGCAACTAACGCCTGGGCTAAGCCGCCAGTACGGAGCGCAGCGCAGTACCGGTCGGCTTGAGCCCCTTGTTAAACGGACTTTCCTCGGCTTCTCGCCCAAAACACAAGCCAAAACAAAACGCTTACGATCAGATAGGGCGCTACCACCCAGTACAGAACGTACTGAACCTCATATAGGTTGATCTCTGAAAAAATGTCTTGCCAACCCAATATAGCTACAAGACAAAAAGCCCAAATCGGAGCCGGGAAAACCAAATATCCTAAAATCACCAACCCTGGTGAAAAAAACAAACCAGTGATCAGAGCGCGCACTATCAGCTCCTTTCCGCTTGGCCTGTATTCCGTCCTCGATGACTTCAAAAATCGAGCTCCAGTCCACAAGCTAAAAATCCAAATTAAGCTGACGATTATTGCGAAGGTCATAATTTGGGCTCGTTTAACAGCTGTATAGTACGCATGCGCGTTTTAGTCCTCGGAGGAGTGTAAACGCGCATCGCTATCTGTTTGTATTAGCTGGATATAATAGAGTTTAGCCCTAATATCCCTTGCAGCTAAACGCGCATGCGCGGTTTCTAAACCTATTATCTACCTGCTGTATTTTTTAACGTTATGAATTTAATAGTATTTCCTGCAATGTTACGGAAATAACGCGCAAGCTTAGCTGCAAATTCCCGGCATTTTGTCCAGAACGTCAATAATACTGTATAAAAATCAGTTCTGAGGTGCTTGTCATGAGCGCTTCAAGCCCTGCAACTAAGGGCCTTAAAACCAATGACCCTACAACCCAAGCCCTACAAAAAACGTTAAGTAAAGCCATGGCTACCGCACGGGTCCAAACTCTGTTCGTCCCTACATTCCGTTGAAAACGGAAAAGTGCTGCTTTCGGTCTTAAGCTTAAGAAAGTGCTAAAGCTAAGCGTTTGAATTGGTTATACAATACCCAGTACTGAATTTGAAAACAATTAGCCAAAGGTCAAGTTTTGACAAAGGCAACAAAACCCTGATTTGGGTTGTTTTTACAACAGAATTGACTGGGTTTGAAACCCAAAGCGACACGACTTTAGGTCGTTGGCACAGCGGCTATCATAGCTTCCAGCTAAAAGTTCCTAAATTAGTACTGGCCGAGCTTCCGGCCACGGTGTAGCCAATCACCTGCGGTGCGCCTTTCGCACAGGCGATCCTGTGACACGGCGTGAATACATATATGGACCCATCCCGTTTGCAAGACATTTGATTTCAATTTGAGAAGAGTTCATTGCACCCATATATTCGGCCTGTTACTGAGTTAAATCTCTGGCCCTGATGGATATGTGCTTCTACTTTCCTCATCATCCTTGCGGCTTCACGATGAGCCTATGGATTCAACAGGTTTTAAGTAGAACAGTCTGACTGTCTCATCATCAAATCAATTGTCACCGCAACTTGGTGATAGGTTGGCATTATCTTACTTCACAACCTGATTTATAAGCTTCATGTCGCCGGCCGATACGTTTCTTCTTTGGCCGCTATGACCCAGGCAATTCTGGCAAGCTTGTTGGCTACTGCAACGCAGGCGCGATTAAAGCCTCGACGCTCCACGAGGGCCTTCGCCCACAGGCTGAGCTTATCGGTTTTGTGCTCGCAGTGACGCAAAATGGACCTGGCACCATGAATGAACAAGGTTCGTAGATAGGCATTGCCTCGCTTACTGATCCCCAGCAGATTATCCTTGCCGCCACTGCTGTGCTGCCTGGGCACCAGACCGCACCAAGCTGAAAAATGGCGGCCATTGTGAAATGCCTTCCCCTCCCCAACAGCGGCATAAAATGCCGTCGCAGTGACAGGACCAACCCCCAAGACGGTGCCTAATCGTTGGCAGATAGGATTATCAGCATTTTCCTGCAATACCTGCTTTTCACACCCTTTCAGCCTGTTCTCAAGTTCGACAAACTCATTATACAGTCCATGGAAAATCGCTCGACCTTTGGCTGTGAGTGCATTCTCACCGTCTTCCAAAATGTCGGGCAATTGACTGCGAAAGGCCGTTTTTCCCTTTGCCAGCACGATGCCATATTCGGCCAACATGCCTCGAACCTGATTCACCAAGGCGGTGGTTTGCTGTGTGAGTCGCTCACGAACCCTGTGCAACATCTGCACATCTTGTTGTTCGATAGATTTGGCGGGCACGAAGCGCATGTTTGGTCGCTGAGCCGCCTCCGCTATGGCAAGGGCATCGTTGTAGTCATTTTTATTTCCCTGCCGATAGGGAATGACATATTGAGGAGGGATCAACTTAACCTGATGACCAAGGGCAGTAATTTCCCTGTTCCAATAGTGAGCGCCACCACAGGCTTCAATCGCGACCAGGCAAGGTTCCAACTTAGCGAAAAAACCGAGTACTTCTTTTCGTTTAAGCATTTTCTTGCGCACCAGCTTACCTGCTTTGTTGACCGCAACAGCGTGGAACACCAACTTTGCGATATCCAAACCGATGGTTGTAATCTTCATAGTGGACCCATCCTCTTTCCAGATGACTTTCAACAACTTCATCGTGGCCCATTGCGAGGCCGGTTAAAAGGGGATGGGTCCATTCCATTATCCTTGTAGCCTCGACGAAAACGTCCCTGTTTTCGACGGTCACAGTTTCGCCTGTGCCTGGAAATGAGGTGTATGTCTGTAGAAATATTGGCAATTTTAAGCAACGTTATTTTTGCAGAATTGCACCAATTCCCCCTTCGGAGCCGCCGCTGGCGTTGTTGCAAATTGGCGTAGCCGAGACAGGGATGTCGAGGCTCGAAGGTCGAGCAAGGCGAATGTTGCGAAGCAACAAGTTCATGAGCGCGAGCCAAGGAAGGCGAGCTGGCCGTTATGCATGGATGCATTTGGCGAGTCCTGAGTGTAGCCAATTTGCTTCATAAGCCAGTGGGGATTTCGGCTACGTCGGGGTGTCCTTGGGGATGCAAGGGGCTTTGGACAAGCAAAGTCCCTTGCCCGGTGTGGTTTGGCGAGTTGCGTAGCAACGTGCTTCGAGCGAGAGCCAGGGATGGCGAACTGGCTGTTGTGCATGGATGCACTTGCTCCACGACTTTAACCCGCTGGCACAGCGGCTATCATAGCTTCCAGCTAAAAGTCGCTAATTGGGCCTCCGGCGACGGATGTTTCCCATTGCCTGCCAACGCAGACATAAAAAAGGATGACCTTGGGTCATCCTTTTTAGCAACTTACTGAGTTGATATTAGATCAGAGTCTATCCAGTACCGCTTGGGTGAAGTCTGTGGTGCCATGGGTACCACCGAGATCGCGGGTAGTGCGGTCGCCTTCTTCGATAACCGCAGAAACGGCGGCGCGAATGGCGGCGGCTTTATCTGACATACCCAAGTATTCCAGCATCTGGATAGATGCCAGGATCACTGAAGTTGGGTTCGCCAGGTTTTTGCCGGCAATATCTGGGGCACTGCCATGAACCGCTTCAAAGATAGCGGCGTTGCTGCCGATGTTGGCGCCCGGGGCCATACCCAGACCACCCACCAGACCGGCGCAGAGATCAGACAAAATGTCACCGAACAGGTTGGTGGTGACTATCACGTCGAAGTTTTCCGGGTTCATCACCAGCTTCATACAAGTGGCGTCAACAATCATCTCTTCGGTAGTAATGTCCGGATAACGCTGGCTGACTTCACGGGCCACTTTCAGGAACAGGCCTGAAGTTGACTTCATGATGTTGGCCTTGTGGACTATGGTCACCTTCTTGCGACCTTCCTTGCGAGCCAGTTCATAGGCGAAGGTAGCAATCTGCTCGGCACCCTGACGGGTAATGATACTGGTGGCTTCGGCAATGGCACCGTCTTCAGACAGCTTTTGTCCCAGGCCTGAGTACATACCTTCAGTGTTTTCACGCACTGTAATGATGTCTATGTTCTCATATCTGGCTTGGGTGCCCTTGAAGGAAAGCACAGGCCGCACGTTGGCGTACAGGCTGAACTTCTTACGCAGGGTTACGTTGATGGAGGTGAAGCCTTCGCCAACAGGGGTTGTCAGTGGGCCTTTGAGAGTGATACGGTTCTTCTCGATGAGATCCAGCGTGCGCTGAGGCAGGAGCTCACCGTGTTTTTCCAGAGCAGTCAGACCGGCATCGGCAAATTCATATTCAAAGTCGCACCCCGCCTTATCGAGAATTTTAAGGGCTGAGTCGATAATGCTGGGGCCGATCCCATCACCAGGGATCACGGTAATAGTTCTTTTTGACATGGAGAGGTCCTTCCACGGTTGGTCGTTACTGCTATTTATCAGACCATGTCATCGACACGGTTTTCGACTGAGGATCTTGTACTTTAGAACGCCGCTATTCTATACACTTTCAACGCGTTTTCACAGGGAATAGTGAGCAATATCACGCTTTTTTGTGTGGGTTAGCTTGCTAAAGAGCAGGTGCCTGACCATGATGGAACGCCAATAAAATAATAAAGTCTACTTTAGTCTAACAACAATGAAGAAGAGGACGATCTTGAAGTTAACGCCCTTAGCCTCGCTGCTGTTGCTGTCAGCCGGTTTCGCGACCGCTGTCAGTGCCCAGAGCAGCCCCTCACTGACCCTCAAGGATATAATGCAGTTTGAGTCGATTACCGATCAGGTTCTCGACCCACAAGGCAAGGTGCTGGCCTACAGTGTCGCGCCGGATCGCGGCGACAGCCGTGGTGTGGTCAAGTCACTGGCCAATACCAAGGTTTATGATGTCGCCGGTGGCTCCAAGCCGCAGTTGTCAGCCGATGGCCGTTACACTGCCTTTACTCTGGCGCCTTCGCTGCTCGAATCGGAAAAGCTTGCCCCCAAGGCGCGCAAGAAGCTGAAAAAAGGCTTGTTGCTGCTGGATAACACCACAGGTGAGCAGCGCCGCTTTGAGCGGGTCAAGTCTTATGCCTTCAGCGAAGACGGCACTTTGCTGGCTATCTGGTATGAAGCCGATGAAGAAAGCAAAGAGAGCGCAGAGCCAAACGGCATTGATGCCAAAGAGGCTTCAGCCCAAGCAGCCACTCAAGCAACCACTCAAGCATCCGCCTCTGAGGCTCCAGTAGCCAAAACGCCGAAACTGGATGCCGGTAGCCGTTTCGAGCTGTTGTCGCTGGCAAGCGGTAAGTCACAGCGTTTCGAGCATGTGACCGCCTGGCAACTGGCTTATAACGGCAGCGTGCTGGCACTGGCGCAAAACGACAGTGCCAGTAATAGCCACAGCATCTCTGTGCTAGATACCCGCAGCTTTGAACTCAAATCGGTCAGCAGCCAAGCCGACAAGCAGTTTGGCGCCCTGGCACTGAGCCGTGATGGCCGCTATCTTGCCTATACCCGAGGTGATGCGGCGCTGGATGCGAATGAGCGCCCCTATGCCTTGTCTCTCTACGACAGAGAGTCGGGTAAACTGAGCCAGATATTGCCGAGTAAAGGTGACAGCAAGGGTTGGCTCATTAATCGCCATGCCAAGCTGAGCTTTTCGGCCGACGGTGAGCGGCTGTTCTTCGGTCGGGTGCCCGAGATAAGCAAGCAGCTGCAAATCCCTAAGGTGGAGCAGAGCAGCGACCTGTACGACACCGCGCTGGTCAGTGCCCAGCGGGATCTACGCCTCTGGCACGGGGATGATCCGCTGATCAAGCCCAACGAAGTCAAACAGTATGAAAAAGAGCAGAGCCGCACCTATCTGGCTGTGCTGCATCTTGGCTCGCGCAACCTGGTGCAACTGGCCGACCGCAAGGTGCCGGACATTGAGCTGAGCGAACACAAGCGGGTGCTGCTGGGGAGCTCGGATATTCCCTATCGCAAGATGATCACCTGGGCCGGTTTCTACCGGGATTTTTATCTGGTGGATATCAATACAGGTCACAAGACCCGGGTATTGACCCAACAGCCAAGCAACAGTGCGCCAACCCTGTCACCGGCAGGTAAATACCTGGCCTTTTATCAGCAGGGCGGCATCTATCTCTATGATGTGGCCAGCGGTCGCAAGCATAACCTCAGCAGCGAGCTCAAGGTTAGCTTCGCCGACGAAGATCATGATTATCCATCTGCGGCGCCCGGCTATGGCTTCGGCCCTTGGCTCGAGGATGACTCAGGCCTGCTGGTGTACGACAAATACGATATCTGGCAATTTGATACCCGCTCCCACGACGGCTTTATGCTGACAGGCGGCGAGGGCCGCAAGCAGCAGTTAAGTCTGCGTATCGAAGCTCTGGCCCAGCCAGACAAGGCTTATCCGGCCACAGTGGCGCGCAATCAGGCTGTGTTGCTGCAGGGCTATAGCCACAAGACCAAGGCCGACGGTTTTTACCGTGCGGTTATCGGCCGGGCTCAGCTGACGCCGCTGCTTGCCAACGACAACAAGCTGTCTGTGCTGGCCAGGGCCGACAAGGGTGATACCTTGCTGTTCAGTCAGGAGCGTTATGACAGCTATCCGGATCTCTACAGCTCGGCTTTGCTTGAACCGGCCAAGGCGGTCAAACAAACCGATTTCGATGCCCAGCGCCGCAAACTGCCCTGGGGCAAGTCAGAGCTGGTGCACTGGCGCAACGGTGATGGCCGTGAAATGGACGGCGTGCTAATCAAGCCTGCCAACTATCAAAGTGGCAAGCGTTATCCTGTATTGGTGTATTTCTACCGCTTTATGAGCGATCGCCTGCACGCCTTTCCGGACATGAAAATCAATCACAGGCCCAACTTTGCCTGGTATGCCGCCGATGATTACGTCATCTTCCTGCCGGATATTCGCTTTGAAGTCGGCTATCCCGGTATCAGTTCTGTTAAGGCGTTGACCGCCGGAGTACAGAAGCTTATCGACATGGGGATTGCCGATCCGGATGCAGTGGGTATTCAGGGCCACTCCTGGGGTGGTTACCAGACAGCCTTTGCCGTGACCCAGACCAATATCTTCAAGGCCGCAGTCAGTGGTGCGCCGGTAAGCAATATGACCAGTGCCTACAGCGGCATACGTCACGGCACCGGCCTTGCCCGTCAGTTCCAGTATGAAACCGGCCAGAGCCGTATCGGTGAAAGTTTGATGCGCGCGCCGCAGAAATACATAGAAAACTCCCCTGTGTTTTATGTCGACCGCATTCAAACGCCGATGATGATTATGTTCGGTGACAAAGACGATGCCGTGCCTTGGGAGCAAGGGGTTGAACTGTACCTGGCAATGCGCCGCGCCGGAAAAGATGTGGTCTTGCTGCAGTATCAGGACGAGCCGCACCATTTGAAGAAGTATCCCAACAAGCTGGATTACAGTGTGCGGATGAAAGACTGGTTCGATCATTACCTCAAGGGTGCCAAGGCCCCCGAGTGGCTTGAAAAGGGCGAAGCCTATCGCGAGCCCAAGGCGGAAGACTGAACTTTCTTGCTGGCAAAATAACTCACAGAGGCGGCCTAATTGGTCGCCTTTTTTTATAGGGTAGGGGCTGGCGATGTGGAGGGGATTCTTCAGTCGGTTCTGGATGTAAAGTGTTGTTTTTCGTGAGAGGGAAGGAGGGTGTTCAATATTCTGTGTCAGCCTGTCATAGCTGCCGTTATTCGGGTTGAGCTGGGGCCTTGGGTAGCACTTGCTGCGGCGAATGTTGCTGCAGATATTGCTGGTAAGTGTCTTCGCCCCAGGCCAGCAGTTGACCATCTTCGAATAACAGTGGGGTGCATTCATCTTTGGTGGTCTTACCGTCTGATTTACTGTGATGGGTGCGGTAGAAGAGGACCTGCAGTGAATGACCATAGGTTTGCTTGGCTTCGCTGAAGTCGGCTTTGCCCAGGGTTTGGGTGACTTCTGCCTGTGTTTGCCCCAGTTGCAGCTCGGAGATCATAGACTGGTTATAGGTTTGCCTGTCTTCCCAGCTCATGTCTTCCGGCTTTGGCTCGTAGAAGATAATGACCACGGCAACAAAGGCCAGGTAGGCGAGAAAGATGCTGCCGATAACGAGAGGTGCCTTATTTTTCATATTGTTATTCCGTTTTATTGCTCAATCTGGGTTTACTCAAGAGCAAGACAGTTCACTTTGTATTGAGTGGTATAAGATACTCGCGACAGTATTAGTGTAAACAGTGTGTTTGTAATATGTTTTGTTTGTGGGTGTCTTCTTTAGATTGAAAATAGGCATAGAGCACTTCAGCAATGCTATCCAGTTCGTCTCTTGTACCTATGTCTATCTCGGCATACAGATCTTCATCTGGCTTGTAGGGTTTTTAATACGCTCAACCCCGAACGGCTCTATTGAAGAGAGGATGTCGGCGAAAGGTTTAGCAAAGAACAGGCGAGGGCACTGGGCAAAATCCACCACCAGATCTGGCCCCAATTCCATTGGGCGTTGGGGGCTTTTATCAGCCAGTTCTGTTCCAGATAGAATTAGCGGCGGTGGAAAATCAGCTAGTCATTCATATTTGTTTACGTCATTAAACTGTTTGGCCGGGAATGCAGCATATCCGTTGGAAGAGGATTGTTAAAAATAATGAGCAGCCAATAAGGCTGCCAAGGGTTTAGGCGTTTAGAGCGTTTGCACTCAAGCCGATATTTAAGCCCGGTTCGCTATTTCTGTGTCTGTTTGGGGTTGGTCTGCAGGGGCTGTATATGTTGCTGCAGATATTGCTGATAAGTGTCTTCGCCCCAGGCCTGGAGTCGGCCATCTTTAAACAATAGTGGGGTGCACTCGTCTTTGGTGGTCTTGCCGTCTGATTTGACATGCTGGGTGCGGTAGAAGAGCACTTGCAACGACTGACCATGGGTTTGCATCGCTTCGCTGAAATCGGCTTTGCCCAGGGTTTCAATGGTTTGTTCCAGTGTCTGCCCCAGTTGTAATTCAGTGACCTTGGACAGGTTATAGGCTTGCCTGTCTTCCCAGCTCATCTCTTCGGGTTTTGGTTCATAGAAGAGGATGACCACGGCAACAAAGAGCAGATAGGCGACAAAGATGCTGCCGATAATCACAGGGGCTTTACCTTTCATACGGTTTTTCCATTTTATTGCTTAATTTGAGCGTTGAGAGTCTTAGCTTTCTTTGACTCTATACTGGTTCAAGCGAATATTAAGTTCGAGATCGGTGCGTAGTTTTGCCAAGCGATAGCTGAGGCGCGCCATCTCCTTGCCCTCGGTTAATTTCTTGGCTTGTTTGGCTCCCAGAGTATCGAGCGCATTGTAGACATTGGCCAGAGTGCGAAAGCTTCTGAGCAGTTCACCGGCCGTCTTGGGACCTATTCCCTGAATGCCGGGGATCTTATTACCGCTGTCGCCGCTGAGGGCCATAAAGTCCAGCAACTGGCTCTGCTCTATACCGAGTTTCTGCTCCAGTGCGGCAATATCCATGGCAGCGCCATTGAAATGATCCCACAGCAGTAAACGCGGTAACCTCAGCTGGCAAAAGCCCTTGTCGGTAGAGACAATAATCGCTTCACCACCGCGCAGGCACAACTTGCTGGCCAAGGTGGCGATAACATCATCGGCTTCCGATAGCGCATTGATGGAGCCGATGCCCGCTTCGGCCAGTGCCAGTTTCAGTGCCGGCAGGCCATCGGCCAAGGCTTGGGGCATAGGTTTGCGGCCTTTTTTGTAATCCGGATACAGGCGTTTGCGCCAGGATTCTTCATCGCCGTCCCAGACTATGGCCACGTGGGTGGGGCTGTGCTGGCGAATAAGCTTCTGGCAGGCATTGCGGCTGCGCTCGGTCAGCCCTTGCATGTCGGCTTCATCCGGCTGCGCCGCATGCAGGCGGCGCACCAGATTCATGCCATCGATAATCAGCAGTCGGTTCATTTCATTATTTGATAACAGGGAACATAGGCGGTGCCAGGTAACTTCATTCTTTGCTGGCTGACAAAGGCGCCCAGTAATTTATCCATCAAGGCCATCAGCTCGGGGTCGCCCTTGAGCTTGAATGGACCATGATGCTCGATGTTTTTCATGGTTTCGGCTTTGACGTTGCCCGCCACTATGCCGGAAAACGCCTTGCGTAAGTTGGCCGCCAGCTCAGCCTTGTTGCTCTGGAAGTGCAGGTTGAGGTTTTCCATCACTTCATGGGTGGGTACAAAGGGCAACTGGAATTCCGGCTCGATTTTGAGGCTCCATTGGTATTGGTAGGCATCACCGGTTTGCTTGCGGTGACGTTTAACCTCTTCCATTCCGGCACGCATGATACGCGCGACCTGGGGGGCGTCGTCTATGATGATTTGGTATTTCTGCTGCGCCTGCTCGCCAAGGGTGGCGCCGATAAAGGCATCGATTTCGCGGAAGTAGGCTTCGCTTTCTCTGGGGCCGGAGAGCACCAGCGGGAAGGGAATATCGGCATTTTCGCGGTTGAGCAAAATACCAAGCAGGTAGAGTAGTTCTTCTGCGGTGCCGGCACCGCCGGGGAAAATGACTATGCCGTGCCCCAGACGAACAAAGGCCTCCAGACGTTTTTCAATATCCGGCAGAATCACCAGTTCATTGACTATCTGGTTGGGCGGCTCGGCGGCGATAATGCTCGGCTCGGTCAGGCCTATGTAACGGGCGTTATGAATACGCTGCTTGGCGTGGCCGATTGCGGCGCCCTTCATTGGCCCCTTCATGGCACCTGGGCCACAGCCGGTACAGATATCCAGCATTCTTAGCCCCAACTGGTAGCCTACTTCTTTGGTGTATTTGTATTCGGTATCGTTTATCGAGTGGCCGCCCCAGCAGACCACCACATTGGGATCCTGCATCGGGGTAATGGCTCTGGCGTTTCTCAGAATGTCGAACACCACGTTGGTGATGTGGCTGGCATTGGTGAGGTTGATGTGTTTCAGACCATCGTACTTGTTGCTGACATAGATGATGTCCCTTAGCACGGCAAACAGATGTTCCTGAATGCCGACAATTATCTGCTCATCGACAAAGGCGCTGGCCGGCGGGTTGACCAGCTCCAACTTGATACCACGCTCCCGGCGCAGCACATTGATTTCAAAGTCCTGGAATTGTTCAAACAGTTCTTTGGCATTATCAGTCTGCTGCCCCGAGGCCAAAACGGCTAAAGAGCAGTTGCGGTAGAGTTGGTAAAGGTCACTCTTGGCACTCTGTTTGAGGCGGTCTGCCTCCAGTTGCGACAGTTGGTCCATACTGCCGCGGGGACTGATCCTGACTATCATGACGACTCCTTGAGCTGAAACCGGAGTCATTGCTGTCAATCTATAATGACTCTGTCACGGCTTTCATGTTTGGCTTTGTAGAGGGCCGCATCGGCACGTTCGAAGGTTTCCTGGATGTGTTCGCCATCCAATATCTGCGCGGCCCCTATGGATACTGTAACTGTAATACGCTGATTTTTAAATTTAAAAGGAATATTTTTAATTTTTTCGCGCACCCTGTTCAATAGTTGTTCTATATCCTTGGGGGAAACATCCGGAATGATGAGAACAAACTCCTCACCGCCGTAACGGGCAACAAACTCAGTATCACGCAGGGAGTTCTTCAACGCCATGGCGATAACCTGCAGTGTTTTGTCACCTGTGGTATGACCAAAGCTATCGTTGATGGATTTGAAGTGATCTATGTCGGCTACCGCCAGCCACAGGGGCTGTTTATTGCGCTGGAAGTGGCGGTATTCCTGCTCCATCCGCTCCTCCATGGCTGCACGGTTGGGCAGTTGGGTGAGGGTATCGAGCATGTTGAGCTTTTGCTGTTCAAACAGCCTTTCTTTATAGGTGGTGGCTTCGCTGGAGAGGTCGTTCAGTTCTTTACGCATAATCTCTATCGACTTGCGTAGCAAGGCTTGCTCTCTCTGCTCCAGCGCTTCTTTACGGGCGAGGCTGGCACGAATGGTGGCCAGTTGTTCGCTGATCTGTTGTTTTAGCTCGGTGATGTCATCAATATCTACCAGTGATGCGCCAACATTGTCTACCTGGGCGTTGAGCTCGCGATTCAGTTGGTTCTTGAGCTGATGGCTGCGCTGGGACTGATTGTAAGAATCGCTGACCACTTCCCGTACGGCACTCAGGGCATCGTTGAGGGCAAACAGAAACTCCTGCGAGGCGGTTTTTTCGCGGGCAATGTTGTCCAGCAGCAGTGAGAGTATCGTTTGATAGGCTTCCAGCAGAGCCTCGACATCTATCTCGCTCGAGGCCAACAGCTCTTTGATCACCAAAACCTGATCACGCTGATCTTTGCGAAACTCTATATTGGATATCATCTGCGCCAATTCATGGCCAAGCTGCCTGTGTTTAGGCAAGACAGCAATGGGAGATTCAGATTCAAATTGGCTTTCGAGCAGTTGCTCATAAAAGCCCACCAGTTGCTCGACCTTTGGAATATAGTCCCAGACGGTATGAAAAGGTTTGCCCAGCTCCTGCTTGAAATAGCTGACCTCTTTCTTGAGGCGTTCGGGCATGGAGTCGACTCGTTGCAATTGACGGCTGAATTTGCTCAGACTGGAGCGGCCTTCTTCGAGTTGACCCATCACATGATGGTACTGTCCCTTGAGTAGACGTTCGACATCGACCAGATCCGGCAGGACATCATTAATACGTTCATAGGTTCCCAGGTTATGCCTAAGCTTGGCCAGTTTGTTGTCAAGCTCCAGACTTTGTCCCTTACAGGCCAGACTGAGATGACCAATAAATTGCAGTAACGCCTGCAGTTTGGCATTTCTGTCTTCATTCATTTCATCCAACGCGGCTTTGGTAGAGTGCAATTTCTGTTTCAGTACACCCAGTTGCGACACCGTTGCGTTTGAGTCCTTCATTCCTGTTATTTTCCTTCGATGCGCGATCGAATCAATCGTCGGGTCATGAGAGGCTTGATTTCTTATGACGCCGGTTCCAGACACTTCTAAATGGTATCGCAATCCGGCCGGAGTGCAAATCTGCCATCTAGTTGTTGAGACAAAGTTTTGTCGTTTAGATCAAATTATTGACACATGTTCGCTTCTGGACGGTTGGAGTACCTCCGGCCAGTGGATCTTATCTTTCTCACCATTGGTTTCTACTCTTATCAGGCCACGGATAATGCTCTTTTGCAGTTGCAGATAGAGCGGAGCTGAGAAGATGGCGGCTGGCGTGAAGTCCAGAGTACTGAAACCGACATAGCTACCTTGGTTATTCTGCAAACTGATGGCACCGGCAAGGGCTAGCTGTGCAGTTTCAACCAGGGTTTCAGGTGACAATTTAACATCCGGGTTAGCCAATAATGGCAGCGGAATATACCCCAGGGCCAATTTGGGGGCCAGCCCCTGGAATTGCCAGTCGCTAAGTTGACGGTAAAGCTGTGCCGGTCTGGTTTCTTCGGTAAGAGTCAGGGCAAATAGGCCGGGTCTGAGCAGAAATACCTTGGCACCTGTGATAGCGGCAATATCTTCAGCCAGTTGCGCGAGTCTTGGCGCCGCCAGGCTGTTGCCCAAGGTGAGGTCGCTGTTGAGCTCATTCTCAAGAGATAGTAGCGCCAGTCCCTTGGTTTTACTCGAAATATTGCCAAGCAGAGCGCGATAACCGGGCAGGCCAGTTATGGGTTCCAGCTGCATTTTCGTTTTCAGGGCCTGGTTGGTTTTTGCCATACGTTTACGCAATTTATATTGCTGCATCGTCAGTGCCAGCAACAGTAGACTGCACCCCAAGCTGACCACCAGCAAGATATTACGGGTATGCAATGAATCTTGTTGTTGTAGCTTTTCCTGCCTGAGTTGACTTACTTCCAACTTCAATTTTTGCTCTGTGACAGCAGAGGAGCTGACATCCGAGTTGGCATTCCGTTCTTGTTCCAGCAGCTGTTGTTGTAGTTGGAGGCTTTGCTCCTGAGAGAGCAGCGCCTGTTGATATTGTCCCAGCGCCTTGTAAGCATAGGTTTGATGACCCAGAGCTTCAATCTGCTCTTGTGGTAACGCCAATAATTTAGCCAGTCGCAGTGCTTCTGTGGCGTGCTGCATAGTTAAAGGCCAATCCTCTATGGCGCGCGTTACTTCAGCTATCAGCATCTCATTGTAAACAAGGTAATGATTGCTTTTTCTGTCTTTGAATATTGCGTTGGCCTGAAACAGGTAATCGAGGGCGACTTGATGGTCGTTCAAATTGAAGTAAGCTTCTCCCAGGTTGTGGAAGTTTAACCCCTGGGCGATAAAGTTTTTTAGCTCGGCATCAAGCTGCTGGGCATTGAGGTAGTAGTCTATTGCTTTATTCCATTCGCCTGTATTGGCATATACCATGGCGATAACCGTCATGGTATGGGATAGAAAAGAGCCTGAACCCATAGCCGTATAGGCATCGGCTGCTCCATGAGCAAACTCCAGAGCCTCGTCCCACTGCTCCATATCCCGATAGAGCTTGGCCAGGTTCAGCTGTAGTAGCGCCTTCTGATTGGGATGGTTATAACGGCTGGCCAAGCGGAAAGCTTCGGTGTAGTGCTGCAGCGACTTGGTCTGCTGATCGTTCACATTATAGTATTTGCCCAACGCCGCCTCGGCATTGGCTATCAGGTAATCATTTCTTAGTTGGTAGGCGGTATCTCTGAGCTGGTTGTAGGCGTTTAGAGAGGGGATAGGTTGTTTGGCTATCAGGTTCACTGTACCCAAATCTTCATAGATGACATACCTGAGTAATTGACTACGTTTGTCTTCTGCTTCGCCCAACTGCTCGAGTGCTTGTTGGTTGAGTGCGACAGTTTGTTGATACTGTTGATCAACCCGGCCAAGATAACGACCTTCCAAGTTATAGAGAGCTGCTTTTTCATAGTCGCTGCGGGCAATTATCTTTAATAGTTCAATGATTTCCAGTGCCTGTTCCAGCCGGCCCGGAACCAGCACTTGAGCATCCAGATCCAGTCGCGCCAACAGAATAAGCTGGTTTATCAATTGTCCCGATGTATAGCCCAATTCAGATGCGCTGGTCTGAAACTCTTCAAGAGAAAGATATTGCAGTGATTTTGGCATTGAACCGACCACAGTGCTATGGAGTTGCCTGGGCTGCTCTCTGAAATTTATCTCTATATCATCCAATTCATCGGCGTGCGCCAGACCCACAAGCAGCATGGATGCGATGAAGATAACCCTGAAAAAGTACATATATTTGCCTTTGTCCCTTTCTTTGGGGACTTAATTGTTAGCTTTTATTAGCAACGGGTGAGGTGAACTCCCCGAATTGTTATACTCGGCCGATTTTATAACAACAATGACATAAGAAGGAATTACGAGTGAAATCCGCTGTTTTGTCAATCATATCTTACTCTTCCCTACTGACAACTCTGGGCTGGACATCTTCAGCTTTGGCTGACATTGATTATCAGATAAATCTGAAAAGTCCCGAACATCATTTGGCTCAGGTTAATGTTACTTTTCCGCAACATTCCGGGCAACAGCTCAAGGTTAATCTGCCCGTTTGGCGTACCGGCAAGTATCAGGTATTGCCGCTGGCGGACGGGGTTCGTCGTTTTCATGCCTCGGACGAGCAGGGCAATAGCCTGCCTTGGAAACGCAGTGCCAGCGGTGAGTGGACTGTGGCTTTATCCAAGCCGACTGCGGTCACAGTTAGCTATCAGCTCTACGCCAATGAGTTGGGGCAAAGAGTCAGGCATATTGATGCCAGTCATGCGTTTCTGGATGCCAGCGGCGTATTCATGTACAGCCCTGATTTTCGTCAGGAGCCTGTCAAGGTAATACTGGATGTGCCGAGCGATTGGCGCAGTTACTCGGGGATGGCCGCGGGTGATAAGCCCCATTCGTTTGTGGCTGCCAACTATGATGTGTTGGTCGACTCACCGATTGAAACCGGGCTTAGCCAACATCGCGCCTTCAAGGCCGACGGCAAACAGTATGAGCTGGTGGTTTGGGGCGAGGGCAACTATGACCTGGCGCAGATAGAGGCCGATCTGGGTAAGTTGTCCGCTACGGCAGCGGCCATTTGGGACGACTATCCCTTCGAGCGCTATGTTTATATGGTGCACGCCACCTCGGGAGCCCGCGGCGCCACCGAACATTTGAACTCAACCATTATCCAGCTGCCCAGATTCAACTTCCGTGAGCGCCAGGACTATCTGCGTTTCATCAGCACGGCTTCCCATGAATTTATTCATACCTGGAACGTCAAGGCCTATCGCCCGGAGGGACTGGTGCCCTACGACTACCAACAGGAGAATATGACAGAGCTGTTGTGGATGGCGGAAGGTTCTACCAGCTATTTTCAAAACCAGTTGTTGCTGCGTGCCGGGATCATGACGCCTAAAGAGTTTATGGAAGACCTGGCCAAGCGGGTCAATGCCAATCAGCATAAGCCGGGGCGGGAAATTCAGTCGGTGGCCGAAGCCAGCGCCGGTCAATGGGTTAGCACAGGCGGCGATTACGCCATCAACCACAGTGTGAACATCTACTCAGAAGGTTATCTGACTTCGTTGGCACTGGACTTCTCACTGCTGCAGGACACAGATAAAGAGGTGTCCTACCGGGATGTGCACCGAAGTCTCTATCGTGAGCATAAGGTTCCCAAGGGATACAATGTTACGGATGTGAAACGTATTTTGAAAAACTTATCCGGCAAGGATTATGAGCCTTGGTGGCAGAGCCATGTCAATGCCCCCTTGGTGCTGGACTTTGACAAACTGCTGAGTCAGGCAGGGCTTAAGACCGCCTATGGCAAAGACAGTAAGGAGCAGGCCTTTGCCGGTATGACCCTCACTTCCGGCTCTTTGGTGTTGCAGAGTGTTGAGCGCGGTGGTCCGGCTTGGCAGGCGGGCATAGTCGCCGGCGATCAGCTGCTGGCTATCAATGGCTTGAAAGTCAGCGCCGAAGGTTACGCCAAACGTTTGGCCGACTTTGACGCAGGTGATGAGTTGACTGTGACCCTGTTCCACGACGATAAGCTCATAGAGCGGCGTGTGACTCTGGCTTCAGAGCAATCCGGCAAGCTGCAAATTAAGCCCAAGAAAAGCGTCAGCCGCGCCCAGAAAGCCTTCTTCAAGGCTTGGCTCGGTATAGACTGGCCGTTTGACGCTCAGGGTAACTATAAGTCCTGAGTCTGATAAGTCCTGAATCTGATTGTCCAGAAAACGCCGGCGCATCTTCAGGTGTGCCGGCGTTTTTTATGGCGTCTATTTTATATCAGCACAGGGGACTTCTACCTTGGAGCTTGCTGACCAAAGCTGAGGTAGACTCTAATGCCGTTCACACTAAGTGAACGGCATTTACGCCATCAGGCGTCTTTTCTACTTGGAGATAGGGATTACAGGCTATCTTCAACGCCGCCCAGGGCATCGACCAGAGCCAGCATCAGCGCAACCAGTTCGCTGCTCATCAGCTCAAAGTCAGCGTCCAGTTTGGCCAGCGGATCCTCACCGGCAACATCATCGGTGGCGGCGCGGAACTCTTCCGAGAACTTGAGGCGACGCAGTCCGGCATCGGATTGCAGCACAAAGGCGATGGACTGACCGAAGTGCAGTGCCAGTTTATGCACCTGCTTGCCGGTTTCCAGGTGAGCCAGCACTTCCTCTTCGCCGAGATCCTGCTGCTTGAAGCGCACGGTTGCGCCATCATCGGCGGCAGACTTGAGCTCAGCTTCATCCTGAATGGTGAAGGGGGCTGGGGCATTGCCTTGCTTGAGCCATTCGGTCATTTGCACTTCAATCGGTGTCTTGGTGCTCATTGGCACCACTGGCAGGCTGCCGAGTGCCTTACGCAGCAAGGCCAGCAGTTCTTCGGCCTTGGCGGCGCTGGAGCTATCTACCAGGATCAGTTGCTCATCCAGCAGCAACAGCGCCTTGATTTGGCTGCGACGGGAGAAGGCTCTTGGTAACAGTGTGGTAGTGATTTCATCCTTGAGCGCATCTTTCTCTTTCTTGGTCAGCTTACGGTTTTCTTCCTCTTCCAGCAGCGACACTTTTTCTTCCAGCGCTTCCTTGATGACCTGAGAAGGCAGCAACTTCTCCTCTTTGGTGGCACAGATGAGGTGACGGTTATTGGCGCTGTGAACCAGGGTGTGCCCCAGTTTGCCCAAAGCCTTGGAAAAACCGAACTTGCTGATGTCCTGACTGGAGCAGGGAGAAAAGGTGAAACCCTCAAGGGCAGTCTCCAGTGCCTCTATATCGGTAGAAAATGGTTTGTTGAAACGATATACGGTGAGATTTTTAAACCACATGACAGGCGCTCTTTGAAAAATAAAGCCGCAGTGTAAGGCATGAAATCCTCAAGGTAAACCCGCCCCGTTAGCACAGATTTTTCAACCCGGGAAAGATTTAACCAAAATGTCATATGGTGTATTGCTTGTCCCTAGCCCGCGTGGTTAAGGGCTTTTGCCTTTTTTAAGGAGATTCTAAAGGCATAATGAATCTGGCAGGTTAAAAGATGAAATAAAACTGCAACAGACTCGTTGCACACTTTCGCTCGTTCCAAACCAATAACCAAGACGAAGAGAACGTCGAAAGGAATTAATGATGAATGCATTTTGCAAAACACTACTCGCTTCAGCCATAGCTTCAGTCTCTCTGGCCTCTGCCCACGCTGCCGAGCCGCTGACCGTTTACGGCAAGTTGAATGTTACTGTTCAGTCAAATGACGAAGCTGCTGCTGACGATTCTGAAACTGCGGTTCAAAGCAATGCCTCTCGTTTTGGCGTGAAAGGCGAATTCGATCTGGGTAACGATCTGGCTGCATTCTACACAGTGGAATATGAGGTAGATACAGGTAATGATGCCAAAGATAACTTCTTGGCTCGTAATCAGTTTGTTGGTTTGAAAGGTAACTTCGGTGCTGTCTCTGTGGGTCGTAATGACACCATGTTGAAAGTCGCTCAAGGTAAAGTTGACCAGTTCAACGACCTGTCAGGCGACCTCAAGAGCCTGTTCAAGGGTGAAAACCGTATTGAGCAAACTGTAACTTACCTGTCACCTTCATTCGGTGGTTTCAAAGTTGGTGCCACTTATGCTGCTGAAGCTGCCAAGTCACAGGGTGGTGAAGATGGGTTCTCTATTGCTGCCATGTACGGTGACAAGGATCTGAAAAAGAGCGCAGTATTCGCCTCTGTTGCTTATGACTCAGAAGTTAAGGGCTACGATGTCCTGCGCGCCACAGTACAGGCCAAGCTGGCCAACTTCGTTCTGGGGGGTATGTTCCAGCAGGAAGAGAAGTCCGTCGATGGTGACAGCAAGAACGGTTACCTGCTGAGCGCGGCGTACAAGATTGATGCAGTGACTCTGAAAGGTCAGTGGCAGGATATGGAAGATAAGGGTGATTCCTGGTCTATCGGTGCTGACTACAAGCTGGGTAAGCCAACCAAGCTGTTTGCCTTCTACACCAATCGCTCCATGGAAAATGTGGATGATGATGACAAGTACATAGGTGTTGGTCTGGAGCACAAGTTCTAAGTCAGGCCATGATGCATTGAAGGAGAATCTGGGCTCAGTGTTGAGCATTTAAACCAGGATCTTATGGAAAAGCTGAAAATCCGATGACCAGTGTCATCGGATTTTCTATTTTACGAAGCAGCCTTCATATCAACCGCGCAACAGGCACATTTGCTCGGTGAAATCGTTGTTTCAAGTTGAGCTGAAAACTGAAATTCAAAGGTTTAGTTTGCCAACGCCTTGAGTTTATAGATTAAGTCCAGCGCCTCTCTCGGGCTGAGTTCATCCGGATTCAGTCTGCCAAGCAGAAGTTCAAGCTCAGATGGCGGTGTTTCCAGTTGCAGTGTGGCCTGTGCCTGAACATGGGGTGCCTGACCGTGATCGCGACTTTCAAGTTGTTGCAGTTTCAATTTGGCGGCCTTGATCACCGAGGCCGGAACACCGGCCAGTGAAGCAACCTGCAAACCATAGCTCTTGCTGGCGGCTCCTTCTTGCACTGCGTGCATAAAGACTATGCTGTCGCCATGCTCCATGGCATCCAGATGTACATTGGCAACCTGGGGCATCAATTCTGCTAACTGAGTCAGCTCGAAGTAATGGGTGGCAAACAGTGTCATGGCGCCCAGTCGCTGGGCCAGATACTCTGCCGCCGACCAGGCCAGTGACAAGCCGTCATAGGTGGAGGTGCCGCGGCCAATCTCATCCATCAGCACCAGGCTCTCTGCGGTCGCATTGTGGAGAATATTGGCCGTTTCTGTCATTTCCACCATAAAGGTGGAGCGGCCCGAGGCCAGATCGTCCGAGGCGCCGATACGGGTGAAGATCCTGTCAACAGGCCCCAGAATCGCCTTATCTGCCGGCACAAAGCTGCCGATATGTGCCATCAGGGTGATCAGCGCCACCTGACGCATGTAAGTGGACTTACCGCCCATATTGGGGCCTGTGACCACCAACATTTTACGCTCAGGGCTAAGGGTTACCGGGTTGGCGATAAAGGGAGCCTGGCTGACTCGCTCAACTACTGGGTGACGCCCGGCTTCAATATGTATGCCCGGCTTATCGCTCAACTCCGGTTGGTGGTAGTTGAGGCTGTCGGCCCGCTCGGCAAAGTTGCTCAGTACATCCAACTCGGCCGCCGCCATGGCAAAGGCCTGCAGTTCGCTGAGCTTGGGCAGCAGGAGATCGAACAGCTCGTCCCAAAGCTGTTTTTCCAGTGCCAGCGCCTTGCCCTGACTGGAAAGCACTTTCTCTTCATACTCTTTCAGTTCTGGGATGATATAGCGCTCGGTGTTTTTCAATGTCTGGCGTCTTTGGTAGCTCAGAGGCACCAGTGCCGACTGGCCGCGGGAAACTTCGATATAGTAGCCGTGTACCCGGTTGAAGCCGACTTTCAGGGTGGCTATTCCCGTTTGCTCTTTTTCCCTGACTTCCAACTGTTGCAGATAGTCACTGGCGCCTTCACTAAGGCGGCGCCATTCATCCAGTTCGGCATGATAACCATCGCGGATCACGCCGCCATCACGAATAAGTACCGGCGGGTTGTCGACAATCGCCCGCTCCAGCAGCGCGAGCTCTTCAGGGAATTCACTGAGCTGACGTTTCAAACGGCCAAGCTCGGGGCTTTGGGTATTTGCCAATAGTTGCTGCAGTTGCGGCAACAGCGCCAGCGCTTGTCGCAGACGGGCAAAGTCTCTCGGGCGGGCGCTTCTCAGAGCCAGGCGCGCCATGATCCGCTCCACATCACCAAGCGCCTTTAGGTCGTCATGCAACGGCTCGAACAGGCCGCTGGCAATCAACTCTGCCACAGCGGTTTGCCGCAGGCCAATCTGTTGATGGTCTCTGAGTGGCTGATGGATCCAGCGCTGTAACATCCTGCTGCCCATGGGGGTGGCGGTTGCATCCAGCACCGAAGCCAAAGTATTGTCCCGGCCACCGGCAAGGTTCACCGTCAGTTCCAGATTCCGCCGGGTGGCAGCATCCAACACTATACTGTCGCTCTGGTTAAAGCGGGTAATGGCATTGATATGGGGCAGAGCGGTGCGCTGGGTATCTTTGACATACTGCATCAGGCAGCCGGCTGCCTGCAGTGACAGCCTGGCGTCTGTTATGCCAAAACCACGCAGATCTTTGGTGCCGAATTGATCCAGCAACAATCGCATGCTGGTATCCAAGTCAAACTCCCACTCGGGACGACGGCGTTTGCCCTTGATGCCGGCAATCAGGCTTTGTTGGGAAAAGTCTTCGCTGTAGAGCAGCTCGGCCGGTTTGGTGCGTTGCAGCTCGGCCTCCAATGATTCAAGAGTGGCCAGCTCGGCAATCACAAAACGGCCGGAGGCCACATCCAAGGTGGCGTAGCCAAAACCGTTCTTGCCTTCGTAGACGGCGGCCAGCAGGTTATCCTGACGTTCTTGCAGCAGCGCTTCATCGGTGAGAGTTCCCGGAGTCACTATGCGCACTACTTTGCGCTCGACCGGCCCTTTGGACGTGGCCGGATCACCAATCTGCTCACAGATGGCAACCGACTCACCGAGCTGCACCAGCTTGGCGAGATAGCCCTCCACCGCATGATAAGGAATACCCGCCATAGGAATAGGATCGCCACCACTCTTGCCTCTGGCCGTCAGTGAAATACCCAAGAGCTCGGAGGCTTTTTTGGCATCATCGTAAAACAGCTCGTAAAAGTCCCCCATGCGATAAAACAGCAGCATTTCGGCATGCTGCGCCTTCATCGATAGATACTGGCGCATCATAGGGGTGTGTTTTTCCAAATCCGGGTTATCCATAGGCGTAATCACTGCATTCATGGGAGCTTTCAGATATTTCCTTGACTGTGTTTCCAAGAGCGGTTGCCCTTTTTTAATGGCGCCAATAGTATCAGTTATTCATCACTGAGCCAGTCGTGGGCGGGGAAATTTTACGCCTTCGGTCACAAGTGATTGATCAGCAAGCGGCCTTTAAATAAATTATCGCCAGCACTTGATACTGTATGATTGTACAGTATACTAGGTGGCAGATTGGTATTTACCCCAAAGCTCTGAATAAAGGGGCGGCAACATAGATTTCAGGCGACGTATTGCGCCGCAATCAAGAGGGAACAGGAATGAAAATAGATCCAAACAAAGAGAAGGCGCTTAACGCAGTTCTGGGACAGATAGAGAAGCAGTTCGGTAAAGGTTCTATCATGAAACTGGGTGAAGACAGAACCATGGATGTCGAAACCATCTCTACCGGTTCGCTTTCTCTGGACGTGGCTCTAGGGGCCGGCGGTCTGCCAATGGGCCGTATTGTTGAGATCTATGGTCCTGAATCTTCAGGTAAAACAACTCTGACACTGGAAGTGATTGCTGCGGCGCAGCGTGAAGGCAAAGTCTGTGCCTTTATCGATGCCGAGCACGCACTGGATCCTATCTACGCCAAGAAGCTGGGCGTGGATATCGATAACCTCCTGTGTTCTCAGCCAGATACGGGTGAACAGGCGCTGGAGATCTGTGATGCGCTGACTCGCAGTGGTGCCGTTGATGTCATCATTGTTGACTCAGTGGCGGCTCTGACTCCCAAGGCTGAAATCGAAGGTGAAATCGGTGATTCCCATATGGGGCTGGCGGCTCGTATGATGAGCCAGGCAATGCGTAAGCTTGCCGGTAACCTCAAGCAGTCCAACACTTTGCTTATCTTCATCAACCAGATCCGGATGAAGATTGGGGTCATGTTCGGTAACCCTGAAACCACCACTGGTGGTAACGCTCTTAAGTTCTACGCCTCAGTTCGTCTCGATATCCGCCGTACAGGCGCTATCAAAGAGGGTGATGAGGTTGTTGGTAACGAAACCCGGGTTAAAGTGGTTAAGAACAAGATTGCCGCCCCCTTCAAACAAGCCGATTTCCAAATTCTCTATGGTCAGGGTATCAACCGTACCGGTGAGCTGGTTGATTTAGGCGTAGCCCACAAGCTGGTGGAAAAATCCGGTGCCTGGTACAGCTACAAGGGTGACAAGATTGGTCAAGGCCGTGCCAATGCAGGTAAGTACCTCAAGGAACACCCTGAAGTGGCTGCCGAAATCGAAGCGGCACTGCGCGCTAAACTGCTCAGCAAAGCAGAAGCAGCTCCTGCCAGCGCCGAGACGGGTGAAGGCAATATCGACTTGGAAACCGGAGAAGTTTTCTGAGCCAGTCGGTAATGGATGTTGCGGTCGCGC
Organism: Shewanella sp. ECSMB14102; assembly: GCF_000813075.1. NCBI lineage: Bacteria > Pseudomonadati > Pseudomonadota > Gammaproteobacteria > Alteromonadales > Shewanellaceae > Shewanella > Shewanella sp. ECSMB14102. The sequence goes on along the minus strand of NZ_JWGX01000025.1, from coordinate 70,276 downwards.
TGTTGGCGCGCCGCGACTATGGCCGCGAGCAACTCAAGAGCCGTTTACTGGGCAAGGGCTTTGAGTCGCTTGAGGTAGAACAGACTTTGGATAGTCTGGAAACCAAAGGCTTTATCGATGATCAGCGTTTCGCTGCAGCCTTGTTGCGCAGCCATATTGCCAAGGCCCACGGCCCGGGAAAAGTGCGTCAGGCACTGATGCAAAAAGGCTTGAATAAACAGTGTATCGAGCAGGTTTTGGATGCCTGTGATTGTGACTGGTTTGCCTTGGCGCGCAGCCGCGCACTAAAGAAATTCGGCGATAGTCCCGCTGATGATATGAAAGAAAAGGCTCGCCGAATTCGTCATTTGATGGGGCAGGGCTTTAGTTATGATCAAGTGGCATTCGCCCTTGAATATGACCCTTACGACTGATTTTTCTCTATCACTAAAGCCCTTTTCATAACCAAGTTTACCGCTGCCAAATCTCTGCAACTGACTTCATTTGACAAACCCCAACATTCACTCTTATTAAGTTGCAGCCTTTTTTGCGCTCTGTACCAGCACGCAATCCAGGTGCTAGTTTTTGCGCTTGTCGCCCATGGTTATATCCCGCTAAAGCCTCTGTATCCTGGTTTGCCCGCGCAGGTTTCTATACTCGCTGAGTAATTCAACACCTATGGCAAATAGCATTTGCCTACCCCGTTAATCCGGTTTTGGCTTATGCCGTTAATGCTCTCTGTACCTCGGCTGTATCAGGCGTCATACCCTGCGCAATCTAATTGGTATTCTGGCGCTGCATGCTTATAATGCTTGGCAAAAGAGCGCTCGAGTGGCCGGGCGATGCACGCCTTTAGACCACTTTTTATACATTATTCAGGCTTAAGTAACTCAGGACGATTTATGTACCAAACCACAGCAGCACTCAGAAGTGCTTTCCTGGAGTTTTTCCGCAAGAATGGCCATCAGGTAGTCGACAGCAGTTCTCTGGTGCCAGGCAATGACCCCACTCTGCTATTTACCAACGCCGGGATGAACCAGTTTAAAGACGTATTTCTCGGTATGGACAAGCGTAGCTACAGCCGCGCTACCACTTCGCAGCGTTGTGTTCGCGCCGGTGGTAAACATAACGACCTGGATAACGTGGGTTATACGGCCCGTCACCACACCTTCTTTGAGATGCTGGGTAACTTTAGCTTCGGTGATTACTTCAAAGAAGATGCCATTCGCTTTGCCTGGAGTTTCTTGACCGAAGAGCTCAAGCTGCCCAAGGAACGTTTGTGCGTTACCGTTTATCAATCCGATGATGAAGCCTTTGATATCTGGAACAAGCAGATAGGAGTTCCCGCCGAGGATATTATCCGTATCGGCGACAACAAGGGCGCACCTTATGCTTCAGATAACTTTTGGCAAATGGGCGATACAGGCCCTTGTGGTCCTTGTACTGAAATTTTCTATGACCACGGTGACCATATCCCTGGCGGTCGCCCAGGTACACCGGAAGAGGATGGCGACAGATTTATTGAGATCTGGAACATAGTTTTCATGCAGTACAACCGTCAGGCCGATGGGGTGATGGAACCTCTGCCCAAGCCATCTGTTGATACAGGTATGGGGATAGAGCGTATTGCCGCCATTATGCAAGGTGTGCATTCCAACTATGAAATTGACGTGTTCCGCACTCTGATTGCCAAGACGGCCGAGATCATCGGCGTAACAGATCTGGAAAACAAATCCCTGCGGGTTATTGCCGACCACATCCGCTCTTGCGCTTTCCTGATTGCCGATGGCGTGATGCCGTCCAATGAAGGCCGGGGCTATGTACTGCGGCGTATCATCCGCCGCGCCGTGCGTCACGGTAACAAGCTGGGTGCCACTGATACCTTTTTCTATAAGCTGGTACCTACACTTATTGACGTGATGGGCGATGCCGCCAAGGGCCTTAAGGCGACTCAGAGCATAGTGGAAAAGGCGCTGAAAGCCGAAGAAGAACAGTTTGCCCGTACACTTGAGCGTGGTCTGGGGATTCTGGATGTAGCCCTGTCTGAACTCAAGGGCGATACCCTGGATGGTGAAACTGTATTCAAGCTCTATGACACCTATGGTTTCCCTATGGATCTGACCGCCGATGTTTGCCGCGAGCGTAATATCAAGGTCGATGAAGAGGGTTTTGATGCGGCGATGGCCGAGCAGCGTAGCCGGGCTCAGGCCGCCGGTCAATTTGGTGCCGATTATAACGCCGGGCTGAAGATTGATGCCGACAGTGAGTTCTGCGGTTACAGCGAACTGAGCGGCAACGGCAAGGTTATCGGCATCTATGTCGATGGTCAGGCGGTCGACACTCTGCAAGTCGGTCAGCAAGCGGTTATTGTGTTGGATAAAACCCCATTCTATGGCGAGTCGGGCGGCCAGGTAGGCGATAAGGGCCAACTGACAGCCGAAGGTCTGCTGTTTGAGGTGAGCGATACCCAAAAGTATGCCCAGGCCACAGGCCATATCGGCCAACTGAGTAAAGGCAAACTGACTCTGGGTCAGGAGCTGCTTGCGCAAGTCGATAAGAAACTGCGCCATCGCACCCAGCTGAACCACTCAGTGACTCACTTGCTGCACGCCGCGCTGCGTCAGGTATTGGGTGAGCATGTGACCCAGAAAGGTTCTTTGGTGGAGCCTGAGCGTCTGCGTTTTGACTTCTCCCACTTTGAAGCGGTTAAGCCTGAAGAGCTCAAGGCGGTTGAAGAGATGGTTAATACCCAGATCCGTCGTAACCACGAGCTGCAAACGGCCGAGATGGATATAGAGCAGGCCAAAGCTAAAGGCGCCATGGCCTTGTTCGGTGAGAAATACGATGCCCAGGTTCGGGTTGTGACTATGGGTGACTTCTCGATTGAACTTTGTGGTGGTACCCATGTGGGCCGCACCGGTGACATAGGTCTGTTCAAGATCACTTCCGAAGGCGGTATTGCCGCCGGTATTCGCCGTATTGAAGCGGTAACCGGTGCTGCAGCCATGGCTTTCGTCGCCGAGCAACAGCAGGAATTGAATGATGCCGCTAACTTGCTCAAGGCAGACAGTCACTCTGTGGTCGCCAAACTCAAGGCGCAGTTGGAGCGTAGCCGCCAACTGGAAAAAGAGATTGCTCAGCTTAAAGATAAACTGGCCGCCGCTGCCAGCGCCGATATGGTTGCCGATGCGCAAGAGATTGCCGGAGTCAAGGTGTTGGTGAAACAGGTCGAAGGCATTGACCCAGGCTCTCTGCGTGGTCTGCAGGACGAACTTAAGCAGAAGCTGCAATCTGGCATAGTGGTGCTGGGTCTGGCTCATGGCGATAAAGTCAACCTTATCGCCGGGGTGACTAAAGACCTGACCGCTAAGGTGAAGGCCGGTGAATTGGTGGCCATGGTGGCCGCGCAGGTTGGTGGCAAGGGCGGTGGTCGCCCCGATATGGCTCAGGCCGGTGGTAGTGAAGTTGCCAACTTGCCTCAGGCATTGGCATCGGTAACGCCTTGGCTGACTGAACGTCTGGCATAATTTCGCCACCAACGAGGTCTATGTGACACAAGAAGTACGTTCAGGCAGTAACGAGCGACTGTATGTCAAAAAGTTCGGTGGCACCTCGGTAGGCTCGATTGAGCGTATCGAGGTGATTGCCGAGCAGATTGCCAAGGCTCAATTGAGCGGCGAGCATCAGGTGTTGGTGCTCTCTGCCATGGCCGGTGAAACCAACCGTTTGTTTGCGCTGGCGGGGCAGATTGACCCTGAAGCCTCGGCGCGGGAGATGGATATGCTGGTTTCCACCGGCGAGCAGGTGAGTATTGCCCTGATGGCGATGGCACTGGCAAAACGTGGTGTTAAAGCCAAGTCGCTCAATGCCGCTCAGGTGCAAATCCATACCAATAGTCAGTTTGGCCGTGCCAGTATCGAACGAGTTGATGTTCAGTATCTGCAGGAGTTGCTGGCCCAGGGCATTATCCCGATAGTGGCCGGCTTCCAGGGACGGGATCAATTCGGGGAAGTGACCACTCTTGGCCGTGGTGGCTCTGATACCACGGCGGTGGCATTGGCTGCTGCGCTCAAGGCGCGGGAATGTCAAATTTTTACCGATGTGGCCGGTGTCTATACCACAGATCCCAATATCGAACCGAGCGCCCAGAAACTCGATGCCATCAGCTTCGAAGAGATGCTGGAGATGGCTCGATTGGGTGCCAAGGTGTTGCACCCGGATTCAGTGTCTTATGCCGAGCGCTTTCAGGTTCCCTTGCGGGTGCTTTCCAGCTTTGAGCCCGGCAGTGGCACACTGATCCGTTTCGATGCCTGTGAAGACAAGAGTAATCAAGTGGCCGGTATCGCTTGCAGTAAAGGGCAGGCGATGCTGAGTCTTAACCGCTCTGACGATTCACCAGACCCTTTTGCGGCAGTATTTTCACTGTTGGCCGAAAACGGTGTCGACGTTGATTTGGTAACCAAGGCGGGGACGGATGACGGCGTCAGTTTTACCATGGATGCCGACAGGCTCTCTTGGGCGCTAAAGGTGCTTGATGAGGCGGCTCTTGGCCTGTCGTTGGGGCCATTGGTGTTTGAAAAATCCTTGGCCAAGGTCTCTGTGATAGGCGCCGGCGTGCATCGCAGAGCCGAGGCAACCGCCAAGGTGTTTGATATCTTGGGGAATGAAGGAATTCATGTTAAGTTGATGGCAACATCAGAGATAAAGCTGTCTTTGGTTATTGATGAAGCGGATTTATACAGGGCAGTTCGAGTTCTACATCACGCTTTTGAACTAAATAAGGTGTAATTAAACAACGGATTTAGTATTGAATACTATTAATTTGTACTAAGCTCACCTTATAATAATGGTTACGACGGATGAGCGCCGTGTGTAGAAAATATGGAAACTAGAGGAGCAATCGAATGCTGATTTTGACTCGTCGTGTTGGCGAAACACTGATGATTGGTGACGAGGTCACAGTGACAGTGCTGGGTGTGAAGGGGAATCAGGTACGTATAGGTGTGAATGCACCCAAAGAAGTTTCTGTGCACCGTGAGGAGATTTATCAGCGTATTCAGTCTGAGAAAACCGGAACCCCTTCTGAAGGTGGTAACTTCTGAGGCGACACAAAGTGAACCTCCGTCAGGAATAGAAGAGTCAGTTTTTAAACTGGCTTTTTTATTTTTTGGCGCCGGAAAACCCTTGATAGCACAGGATTTGCGCGTTATTTAGGTGGGCTGATTAAAAACAGGACAAACGGAAAAGGTTTCGGAAAAAGGGTTTGACTTATTTTCTTCAAACAGTAATATGTGCGCCAAGAAAACGGAGAGGTGGCCGAGTGGCCGAAGGCGCTCCCCTGCTAAGGGAGTATGGGCTTTATCTCCCATCGAGGGTTCGAATCCCTCCTTCTCCGCCATTTCTTAACGTGAAATACGCGCATGTAGCTCAGCTGGATAGAGTACCTGGCTACGAACCAGGCGGTCGGAGGTTCGACTCCTTCCATGCGCGCCATTTTTCGTTTTAGCAGTAAAGAATACAATTCGCGCATGTAGCTCAGCTGGATAGAGTACCTGGCTACGAACCAGGCGGTCGGAGGTTCGACTCCTTCCATGCGCGCCACTTCTGCTTTAGTTTTTCAAGATGATCAAGCGCATGTAGCTCAGCTGGATAGAGTACCTGGCTACGAACCAGGCGGTCGGAGGTTCGACTCCTTCCATGCGCACCATCTGAAACCTTAAAGACTGCTAAGAAAATTGCTTATCTGAAAGCGCATGTAGCTCAGCTGGATAGAGTACCTGGCTACGAACCAGGCGGTCGGAGGTTCGACTCCTTCCATGCGCACCAGATATCAAGTAAAGTACGTAATGAATTTAAGCGCATGTAGCTCAGCTGGATAGAGTACCTGGCTACGAACCAGGCGGTCGGAGGTTCGACTCCTTCCATGCGCACCAATTTACGCGGAGAGGTGGCCGAGTGGCCGAAGGCGCTCCCCTGCTAAGGGAGTATGGGCTTTATCTCCCATCGAGGGTTCGAATCCCTCCTTCTCCGCCATTTCTTAACGTGAAATACGCGCATGTAGCTCAGCTGGATAGAGTACCTGGCTACGAACCAGGCGGTCGGAGGTTCGACTCCTTCCATGCGCGCCATTTTTCGTTTTAGCAGTAAAGAATACAATTCGCGCATGTAGCTCAGCTGGATAGAGTACCTGGCTACGAACCAGGCGGTCGGAGGTTCGACTCCTTCCATGCGCGCCACTTCTGCTTTAGTTTTTCAAGATGATCAAGCGCATGTAGCTCAGCTGGATAGAGTACCTGGCTACGAACCAGGCGGTCGGAGGTTCGACTCCTTCCATGCGCACCAATTTACGCGGAGAGGTGGCCGAGTGGCCGAAGGCGCTCCCCTGCTAAGGGAGTATGGGCTTTATCTCCCATCGAGGGTTCGAATCCCTCCTTCTCCGCCATTCTTTACTATACTCTGAGAGCCAAGCTTTCTGAGTTCCGGATTAAGCGCATGTAGCTCAGCTGGATAGAGTACCTGGCTACGAACCAGGCGGTCGGAGGTTCGACTCCTTCCATGCGCACCAATTTACGCGGAGAGGTGGCCGAGTGGCCGAAGGCGCTCCCCTGCTAAGGGAGTATGGGCTTTATCTCCCATCGAGGGTTCGAATCCCTCCTTCTCCGCCATTCTTTACTATACTCTGAGAGCCAAGCTTTCTGAGTTCCGGATTAAGCGCATGTAGCTCAGCTGGATAGAGTACCTGGCTACGAACCAGGCGGTCGGAGGTTCGACTCCTTCCATGCGCACCAATTTACGCGGAGAGGTGGCCGAGTGGCCGAAGGCGCTCCCCTGCTAAGGGAGTATGGGCTTTATCTCCCATCGAGGGTTCGAATCCCTCCTTCTCCGCCATTCTTTACTATACTCTGAGAGCCAAGCTTTCTGAGTTCCGGATTAAGCGCATGTAGCTCAGCTGGATAGAGTACCTGGCTACGAACCAGGCGGTCGGAGGTTCGACTCCTTCCATGCGCACCAAATAGCAAAGAAGTAAGACGCCCCGCAATCGCGGGGCGTTTTGCTATCTGACTCTTACCCGTTTGTAATTACTTTCCTGTGGTGTTTTATCCGAAAACTTGCCCGCGGAGATACAGGTTCATTTGAGCCTTGCGATAAAGTCCTCCTCTGGGCCTTACACCTGCTTTGCTTACCATTTCGCTGTTGCTTCAGGCTGCGGCTGCTAACTGGGCTGATTGATTTTTAGGGAATCCATCACGGACAACTTCACCGCGGGAAGCGAACTTACCCGGATAAAATTAACGGCTCCCCATTTATATTCATAATGCCTCTATGTTGAAGCTCACTGGTCTTACAGACATTCTCTATGTCAGCTTTACTTCATATTGATCGTGTTATTGTCTTTTCCTTAAAAACTCAAGATGAATATTTATGAATCATCATCCTCTTTGAAGTTTTATTGATTTATTTTGGTATGACCAATTTACATGGGTAGGGGTTGTTTGTTATAGATTGGTTATCGTTTTTGACCTAAGTCACATAGTCTGGCAGAGGCTGGCCTGCTAGGCTAAAACATCTAATGACAGAAAATCATATTTTTTCGCATATTTATTATTGGTGTTAGCTCCTGGGGGAGTGAGCGTTATCGCCCCAAGCAAATCATAGACAGGAAAAGGTCTGCCAATCTGTTAACAAAATGAGGAAGATATAATGTCGCTTTCTGAGCAACTCTTGGAAGCTGTGGGGATTATGCTGCTTGGTATGGGGCTGGTTTATCTGTTCTTGGGGCTGCTGATTTTGGGGATCAGAGTATCAGCACGCTATTTGGCCCCCAAACCCAATTTGGAACAGAGTCAGTCACAAACTCAGGGCATGGGAGGGGTGCAATTCACAGTCGCGCCCCAGGCCGGTGCGCCCACGCCGCAACAGTTGGCAGCTATTAGCTGTGCCATTCACCAATACCGCAAACAGGCTTAACTGCCGTAATCTGATGGATAAGAAAGATGAGTAAAGCTTTAGCATTAACCGACGTTGTCCTGCGGGATGCTCACCAATCATTATTGGCAACCAGAATGCGTATCGACGATATGTTGCCAATCGCCGCCAAGTTGGACAGTGTCGGCTTCTGGTCCCTGGAATCCTGGGGCGGTGCAACCTTTGATGCCTGTATCCGTTATCTGGGTGAAGATCCCTGGGAGCGGATCCGGGCGCTGAAACAGGCCATGCCCAACACCCCGCAGCAGATGTTATTGAGGGGCCAGAACTTGCTGGGTTATCGCCATTACAGTGACGACTTGGTGACCCGGTTTGTGGAGCGCGCCCATGAGAGCGGGGTCGATGTATTCCGGGTGTTCGATGCCATGAATGATGTGCGCAACTTGCAAGCGGCGCTGAAAGCCGTGATTGATGTTGGTGCCCATGCCCAGGGCACAATTTCTTATACCACAAGCCCCGTACATACACAGCAAACCTGGCTGACGATGGCCAAGCAGCTGGAAGACATGGGCTGCCATTCACTCTGTATCAAGGACATGGCCGGTTTGCTCAAGCCTATGGAGGCCTTTGAGCTAATAAGCCGCTTGAAGTCGGAAACCGATCTCTTGATCACCATGCAGTGCCATGCCACCACAGGGTTATCAACCGCAACCTATCAAAAGGCGATAGAGGCCGGGGTCGATGTGCTGGATACTGCCATTTCTTCCATGAGTCAAACCTATGGTCACAGTGCCACCGAAACCTTGGTTGCCATGGTCGAAGACACCGATAGGGCAACAGGCTATGACTTGGCGCTGCTGGAGGAGATTGCCGCCTATTTCCGTGAGGTCAGAAAAAAATATGCCCGTTTCGAAGGGGCACTCAAGGGTATAGACTCACGCATTCTGCGGGCTCAGGTGCCGGGTGGCATGCTGACCAATATGGAAAACCAGCTCAGAGAGCAGGGCGCCGAGGACAAGCTGGATCTAGTGCTCGAGGAGATCCCAAGAGTGCGGGAAGATCTGGGTTTTATTCCGCTGGTGACCCCCACCTCTCAGATTGTCGGTACTCAAGCGGTAATCAATGTGCTGATGGGTGAGCGCTATAAGTCGCTGACCAAGGAGACGGAAGGAGTACTCAAGGGCGAATATGGCGCCACCCCGGCCAAGGTCAACAGTGAATTGCAACAGCGGGTGTTGCAGGGGGCGGAGCCTGTGAGTTGCCGCCCGGCCGATCTGCTCGCGCCCGAGCTTGAACATCTGCGGGCCGAACTGGCCGAAAAAGCGTTGGCGCAAGGTTTGAGCCTTAGTGAAGAGCGCGACGATGATGTGCTGACTTATGCGCTGTTCCCGCAAATCGGCCTGCAGTTTATTAAGAACCGTGGCAATCCAGCGGCATTTGAACCTAAGCCAGAATTGGAAGCTCCTCTGTTACAAACAACTCAAACCAAGGCTGCCACCGGTGGGCGTCAGCCGGAGGTTTATACCGTGGACGTTCAAGGCCAGCGCTTTGTGGTGCAGGTCAGTGAGGGCGGTGATATCAGTCAGGTAGCGCCTTTGCCGGTGGCAGAGCCGCAGGCTGCTCCTGTGCAGGCTCCTGCTGTTGCCTCTGGCCCGGAACTGGAGATGAGCGCGCCGCTTTCCGGCAATATCTTCAAGGTACAGGTGGCTGCCGGAGACAGCGTTCGCGCCGGTGATGTCGTTATCATCCTCGAAGCGATGAAGATGGAAACTGAGATCCGGGCTCAGGCCGATGGTGTTGTCAGCCGCATCCTGGTCAAGGAAGGCGATGCCGTCAGCGTCGGTACCAAGCTGTTGGCACTGGCCTAAGGAGCTATGATGGATGGTTTACTCGCTTTTTGGTCCGAGACGGGAATAGCGCACTTTACCTGGCCGCAGGCATTGATGATGTTGGTCGGCGCCTTGCTGTTGTATCTGGCAATAGTGCGCAAGTTTGAGCCATTGCTGCTGCTTCCCATCGGTTTCGGCGCCATTTTGGCCAATATCCCCAACGCAGGTTTTACCGAGGAAAATGGGCTGCTCTACTATGTTTATCATGTGGGCATAGATACCGGGGTTTTTCCGCTGCTGATCTTTATGGGGGTCGGCGCCATGACAGACTTCGGTGCCCTGATAGCCAACCCCAAGATGCTGCTGTTGGGAGCTGCTGCTCAGTTCGGGATCTTCGCCACCCTGATTGGTGCGATAGCCCTGAACCTGGTGCCCGGGTTTGAGTTCAGTATGCAGGATGCCGGTGCCATCGCCATCATTGGCGGCGCCGATGGCCCCACGGCCATTTTTCTCGCCTCCAAACTGGCGCCTGATTTGCTGGGAGCCATTGCGGTGGCGGCATACTCCTACATGGCTTTGGTGCCGCTCATTCAGCCTCCCATCATGCGGGCCTTGACCACGGAAGCCGAGCGGCAGATCAAGATGGAACAGCTGCGGGAAGTCAGCAAGAAGGAGAAGATCATCTTCCCCCTTATGGTGCTGGGAATGACCATACTGTTTTTGCCGACGGCGACCCCCCTGGTGGGCATGTTCTGCTTAGGAAATCTGATGCGTGAGTCCGGGGTGGTGGATAGACTTTCCAACACGGCGCAGAACGAACTTATCAATATAGTCACCATTTTCCTCGGGTTGGCGGTGGGTTCCAAGCTCTCGGCCGAGCAGTTTCTTCGGGTCGAGACACTGGGGATCTTGCTGCTCGGGGCAGTGGCTTTCAGCATTGGCACCGCTGCCGGGGTCTTGATGGCCAAGCTTATGTGCAAACTCAGTGGTGGTAAGGTTAACCCCTTGATCGGTGCCGCCGGGGTCTCGGCCGTTCCCATGGCCGCCAGGGTGGTGAATAAGGTTGGGCTAGAGGCCAATCAGCAAAACTTCCTGTTGATGCACGCCATGGGCCCCAATGTGGCCGGAGTGCTGGGCAGTGCGGTCGCTGCCGGTATTCTGCTGGCGGTATTGGGGAACTGAGCGTTTTGCTCGCTGAATCCCTGAGTTCAATGACGTTGAAAGATAACCGGCGTAGCCAGTGTGCCGCGCCGGTTATCTGTTTTAAGGCTCGCTGGAGAACAATCCGCAACGAACGGGTTTTGGTACTCTCTGGGTCAGTTCAAGCACTTATTTTAAGGGCTCATATCAAAAGCTTAGGCCGTCAGCCAGATGGCTAATGACAGTAGGGCAATCAAGGCGCCGCTGACGCCAATTATCCAAATAAAACCGCGTTTCCCCTGCGCCAAAGGGACTTTATTGAAGTGTAAAAACGCTATCCAAAATAGGGAAAGGATAATAGGCAGAAACAAGAGACGGGCCATGATTGCTCACTATTCAAAGAGATATGGCTTAATCATAGACTGGGATACTCCCGGAGTACCAGTCAGATGCTTGAATATTGCTCGCTGCAATGCCTTTATCTGCCAGCACCTGAATTAACATCTGTCTCAGTTTCTTGGCTTGGGCAATGGCTCGCTCTACTTGCGGCAGGACATCTTCGAATTTGTCTTTGAAAGGGTCAATGGGGGGCGTAGCTAGTTCCATCACCACAGATTTGCCGGAACGTTTGATCACGAGTCCAGTGCTTGCAAATGCACCGAAGGCTTGCGTGAGCATATCAAGCTGCTCGGCCGCGCCCAGAAACATGATTTTGACCAGGCTTCCGGCCAATTGATGAACGATGCGGATTTGTTTATTGGGCAGCAGCGGATAGAAATGCAGCCAAGAATGTCCGGCGGCGCGGTTTTTGGGGGTTTCCGGGTTCAACTCCGGGTGATGTATTTTCGCAAACTCAAGATAACACCTGGCAAACTCTGTGACTTCGGGGCTAATGCTGGGCAGGTATCCGCGTCTTTGCTTGCTGATGCTCTCGGCCATAAGCCGTGCTCGGTACCATACCCCTTGGGCGACAAAGTATGCCATGATTTCCTCATAGGCGATGGTTTTATCATAGGGCTCATTGTTGGATGTCAGGTACTTTTGTGGAGCCAAGAGACAAGTGCGAAAATCAACCCAATGGCCCTGTTCTATCCCATGTTCGCCGCGATAGCGATACCTTAATCCTTGTTGCTGTTGTGGCGTTGCATCTATCTTGTTTTCGATAAGAATGGCTTGATGGGAGCCGTCATTGGCGTTGAAAATCAGCACGAGATCCGACTCGCCGTATTGATTGTGAATGACAGAATGCCAGGCGCCGACAAACTCTACGGCGTGGGGGAATTCATACACACGGGAAGCCAACCAATTGCAGAAGGCCGTTGAGGTGTGGAATTCCTCCAGCAACATCAAATCAATATCCCGCTCCTGAACAGATTGAATAAAGTTCAGCTCCTGCATTTAAGACTCCTTTCTTTGTCCCTCTTCGGGCGGGTTTTGCCCGCTAGCTGTTACTGTTTTATGGCGATGTTATGCTGGAATGCTTGAGACTTAGCTGGGCAAGGGCGCCATTTTCTTATATCTTTCAGCACTAAAAAATCAGTCTTTATCCATTTATCTTTAAAGTCCGCCTGGACGGGCCTTTGATTCAAGCAGTATGCAGGAAGGTATCTTATGTGGGAACTCTGGCTGATGTTCAGCGGCGCTTTTTTGGCGGCGACATTGCTGCCAGGAGGCTCGGAAGTCTTGTTGCTGGCTTTGCTGGACAAGCAGCCGGAGATGGCATGGCCGCTGCTGCTTAGCGCCACTATAGGCAACACCTTGGGGGCCTTGAGCAGCTATCTACTTGGGCTCTTGGGGCGCAAGGCGGTCACGCCTGAGCAACTCGACAGCGGTCGCCACAAGCAGGCGCTGGCGTTGCTGAAGCGCTACGGTTATTGGGCCTTGTTACTTTCCTGGGTGCCGCTTATTGGCGATATTCTGTGCCTTTTAGCAGGTTGGATGAAACTTCCTCTTACAAAATCCACTCTGATGATTTTGACAGGCAAGGGCCTGCGCTATTTGATAATTGTGTTGTTGGCTTTAGAGTGGCTGCAATGAGTTTTTTGAGTTTGGTTTCTGGTTGAAGGAGTAACATTTTGAAGAAATGGTTATTGGCAGCGGCAATTTCGGCCGCATTGGCGGGTTGCTCAGTGCAAACCGACACAGGATTGACTGAGGTTTCCTCGGTACAACTGCCGGCAGGAGTGACTCTAGTCGAGTCGGTCACCCCAAAGGCCGGTGAAGTCGGTATCCCTTACAGCAAGTATCGCTTGGCCAACGGCCTGACCGTGATACTGCATCAGGACAATTCTGATCCTCTGGTGCATGTGGATGTCACCTATCATGTGGGCTCGGCCAGAGAGCAGGCCGGACGCAGTGGTTTTGCCCATCTGTTTGAACATATGATGTTCCAGGGCTCTGCGAATGTGGCCGATGAACAGCATTTCAAGATAGTCACCGAGGCCGGCGGCACCTTGAATGGCACCACCAACACAGATCGCACCAACTATTTCGAAACTGTTCCCAGTAATCAATTGGAAAAAATGCTTTGGCTGGAGTCGGATCGCATGGGTTACCTGCTTCCGGCCCTGACCGACAAGAAATTTGAAGTGCAGCGGGAAACCGTGAAAAACGAACGGGCCCAGCGTATCGATAACCGTCCTTATGGGCGGATGAATGAACGTTTCAATCAGGCGTTTTATCCCGCCGGTCATCCTTATTCCTGGCCTGTTATCGGTTGGCCCGAGGATCTCGACCGCGCCACGCCTGATGATGTAAGACACTTTTTTCAGCGCTGGTATGGCCCCAACAATGCCACTCTGACCATAGGCGGCGATATAGATACCACGCAAACATTGGCCTGGGTCAGCAAGTACTTTGGCGATATTCCCAAAGGGCCTGAAGTCGCAGCCGATGCCAAGCCTTTGGTAACGCTGGACAAGAGCCGCTATATCTCGATGGAAGATAAGGTCCATCTGCCACTCATCCGCATGGCTTTCCCAACCGTTTATGCCCGTCACCAGGATGAGGCTGCGCTGGATCTGCTGGCCAATATTCTCGGTGGCGGCAAGACCTCGCTGGTTTACAAGAATCTGGTGAAAGATGGTTATGCGGTGCAGGCCGGGGTCAGTCATCCTTGCCAGGAGCTTGCCTGTCAAATGTCCATCTACGCCTTGGCCAATCCGGCCAAGGGCGGAGCACTGGCGCCGATAGAGGCCAAGATCCGCGAATCGATCGCCGAATTTGAACAGCGGGGCGTCACAGATGAAGATCTGCAGAAGGTCAAGGTGCAGTTCCGCGCCGACAGTATCTTCTCGCTGCAGAGTGTCTCGGGTAAGGTGTCCAACCTGGCCTATAACCAGACATTCGCCGGTGATCCCAATCAGATAGCCAAAGATTTAGCCCGTTATGATGCAGTGACCAAAGAAGATGTGATGCGGGTATTTAAGCGCTATATCAAGGATAAGCCCAGTGTGGTGATGAGTGTGGTGCCCATGGGTGCCAAGGCGCTGGTGGCCAAGGCCGATAATTTCACCCCGCCTGAGCCAAGGGTTGCCGCCGAAGCCGTTGCCGGGTTGCAGCAGGCCGTAAGTGCCAACAGCAGTTTCGATCGCAGTAAGATACCCGCTGCTGGCAAGGCGCCCTCCATGCAGGTGCCCAAGCTTTGGTCTGCCCAGCTGAACAACGGTATCAGTGTCATGGGCACCGAAAGCCATGAAACGCCTACTACCGAGCTGGTTATCTATCTCAACGGCGGTCACAGACTGGTGCCGGTGGAAAAGGCCGGGCTCGCCGGTTTGACCGCGGCCATGCTTAATGAGTCCAGCGCTAAACGCAGCAGTGAAGAACTGGCCCAGGCGCTGGAGTTGCTGGGATCTTCCGTGATGTTTGACAGTAGCGGCTATCAAAGCAGCATCCGGATCTCGGCTTTGACCGAAAACCTGGATAAGACCCTGGCGATAGTCGAAGAAAGGCTGTTTGAGCCAGGCTTCAAGGAAGCCGATTTCGAGCGGGTAAAACAGCAACAGTTGCAGAGCCTGCAACATCTGGCATCGGATCCCAACTATCTGGCCGAAGAGGGATTCAGCAAGTTGCTGTTTGGCAGCCAGACCAGTCTCGGTGTCAATGATAACGGCACGCTTGAGAGTGTCAGCCAGCTGACGCTCGATGATATCAAGGCTTTCTATAAGGAGCAGTATCGCGCCGGTAACGCTCAACTGGTGGCGGTAACCGACCTGCCACGCGAGCAGTTAATCGGCAAGCTCAAGGGATTAGAGTCTTGGGGCGGTCAGGCGGTGTCTTTGCCGGCCTTGAGTGAGCTGCCCGAGAGCAAACCCGGAGTGGTATTCCTTATCGATAAGCCGGGAGCGGCCCAGTCGGTTATCAGCATAGGCAAGCGCGCCCTGCCTTACGATGCCACGGGCGACTTCTTCAAGGCTTACTTGATGAACTATCCTTTAGGCGGCGCCTTCAACAGCCGTATCAACCTTAACCTCAGGGAAGACAAGGGCTACACCTATGGTGCCCGCAGCTTCTTCAGTGGTGGGATTGAGCAGGGCTACTTCAAAGCGGGTGCCAGCGTTCGCAGTGATGTCACCGACAAGGCGCTGGCCGAGTTTATCAAGGAGCTCAAGGCTTATCATGATAAGGGGATGACGACACAAGAGCTTAACTTTATGCGGGCCTCCATCTCTCAGGGTAAGGCTTTGGATTATGAAACGCCTTATCAAAAGGCCGGCTTTATCCGTATGATCCAGAAGTACGGTCTGAGCGATGATTTTACCGCCCGTCAGGATGAGATTATCAATGATGCCACGCTGGGCAGCCTCAATGAATTGGCCAAAGAATGGTTGGATCCTGCCAGCATGCAGATATTGGTGGTCGGGGATAAAAATCTTATTGAGCCCGGGATTAAGGCAATGGGTTATTCAGTGATCAATCTGCCCTTGTAAAACGGCCACTTTGACCCCATATTGATCTTAACCGCAGCGGGTTACGACTCGCTTGCCACTACGCAAGGCGGTGATGCTTGAAAGGGCATCACCGCCTGTGTCTTTTAAATTACACTTGCCTGAAAGGCCGCTTAGGCTTTATTTTTGGGCAACCGTCACACAGAGCAGTCCTGTGCCTTTTGGTGCTGAATACCAAAAGATGAAAGCGGAGCAGGTATGCCCGGGTCTATTGGCCAGATAAAGGCTTAGGCCGCCCAAGCAGAGAACAAGAATTTGAAGTCATTTACCGAATCTGTCGCAATGCTCAAAGGAGCCGAAGGTCGCGCCGCACTTAAGGATATGCGCCGTGGGATTGAGCGAGAAGCCTTGAGAATTGATGCCAGCGGGCACCTGGCTATGGATGGTCACCCCAAAACTCTGGGCTCGGCCCTGACTCACTCGCGGATCACAACCGATTACAGTGAGGCGTTGCTCGAGTTCATTACGCCGGTCACCCACAGCATAGATGAGCTGCTCACCGGCCTCACCGAAACCCATGCTTTTACTCTCAATCAGCTTAAGGGACAACAGCTTTGGCCCGTGAGCATGCCTTGCTATGTGGGCGACGAGAAGGATATTCCCATTGCCCAATATGGCAGTTCCAATGCTGGGCGGATGAAGACCCTCTATCGCAAGGGGCTGACCTACAGATACGGCGCCTTGATGCAGATCATCTCAGGGGTGCACTTTAACTTCTCGGTTTCTGATGAGCTTTGGGATCTGCTCTATGCCCAGAGTGATAAGTCGGTTTCCCGTTGTGATTTTATCTCGGAACGTTACTTCGGCCTTATCCGCAACTATCGTCGTTTGGTGTGGGTGCTGCCTTATCTGTTTGGTGCTTCGCCGGCGTTGTGCCACTCTTTCATCAAAGAGCAGCAGACAGAGCTGGATTTTGAAAAAATGGGCCTTGGCACCCTGTATCTACCCTGGGCCACCTCACTGAGAATGAGTGATTTGGGTTACACCAACAAGGAACAGGAGCGGCTCAGTATCAGCTATAACTCGCTGGCGGATTACCTTCAGGGGATCCGTGCCGCTATCAAGATGCCTTCGGACAACTTTGCCAACATAGGGGTGAAAGTCGACGGCGAATATCGCCAGCTCAACGCCAATGTGTTGCAGATAGAAAATGAGTTCTATGCCCCCATTCGCGCCAAGCGGGTGACCCGTAGCGGTGAAAAACCCTCCGAGGCGTTGGCAAGAGCCGGGGTGGAATATATCGAAGTGCGGGCGCTGGATGTAAACCCCTTCAGTGCTATCGGTATTGAAGCCTCTCAGGTGCGTTTTCTGGATCTGTTCCTGCTCTACTGTTTGTTGAGTCCTTCGGCGACCACAGACGCCGCCGGTGAGCAAGAGATAGGCGCCAATCTTAAGGCCGTGGTGCTGGAAGGGCGTAAACCTGGTTTGATGCTGAATCAAAATGGCGTGCCTGTGGCGCGCGAGCAGTGGATGCTGGCTCTGTTTGCCGAGTTGCAGCAATTGGCCGAGCTGCTCGATGGAAAAGATGACGACCAATATCAGCAGGCGCTGGCCAAGTGGCATCAAGCCGTTATCGACCCGAATGAAACCCTGTCTGGGCAGGTGATGAAGACCCTGGCGGACAAGGGGCTGGATCACGGCGCCTGGGTGATGGCATTGGCAAAAGAATATCAGCAGCAGCTGCTGAATTATCCGCTGAGTGCCGCGGCGCTGGCTTCTTTTGAAGCTGAAGCCCAGGCCTCAATCGAGAGTCAGTTGCAGTTGGAAGCCGCAGAAGGTTTGAGTTTTGATGATTTTCTGGTTCAGTATTTTGCCGATGAACCAGCCAAGGAAGCAGTCAGTCAGTGAAGTCTTTGTTGTTAATCTCGGCCGCAGCAGTGTTGCTGTCGGCCTGCGCCAGTGCTCCTGAGCCCGGGCGCGAATGTGGTACGGTTTCAGGTTATCTGGAGCCGGATCGGGAGCAGCAGTTTTATCGCCTGGTGGTCACCCATCTTGATGGCCAACCTGTGATCTCTAAACCCAACTATCAGTTACCACCGGGTGAACACAGTTTTACCGTCTCTGAGCTGATAGATTCACCTGAGCTCAAGGTACGGCTGTCGGCCCGCACACCCAAGGAACTTAAGTTGCAGGTGGAAGCCGGGCAACGTTATCACCTGGCGGCCAAGTTCAATACCGACAGGCGCTATACCGGCAAAGATACCGACTACTGGGAGCCTGTGGTTTGGCAACAGGAAGTTCATGAATGTGAACTGCCTAAGACACAATAAAGCTCACTTTTTCAGAGGCTCAGGTTGCATTTGATGTTTGACTCGGGCGACACTTGAGCTCAAGTTCAAGCAAAGGCCTGGCCTTTGAAAGCCGTGAGATTTCTCGTGAAGCAACAGTTGTTATCCAAATTTGCCCCGGCGCTTATGATTGCCGCTTCCCTGTTTTTGGGCGGCTGCGCCACTTCGCCTCCCAAAGATCCCGATAATATCTGCGCCATCTTCAAAGAGCACAGATCTTGGTACAACGCCGCCAAGGATGCCCGCGAAAAGTGGGGCGTTCCCGTGCATGTGCCCTTGGCTATGATGTATCAGGAGAGCTCCTTCAAGCATAATGCGGCGCCACCTATGGAATATTTCTTGTGGATCATTCCCATCGGGCGCGCCAGTGACGCTTATGGTTATGCCCAGGCCAAGACCATGACCTGGGACGATTATGTGCGTGAGACCGGCAACAGCTGGGCCAGTCGCAGCGATTTTGATGATGCAATGGATTTTATGGGCTGGTTTATCTACAAGAGCCATAAGATCAATGGCGTGTCCAAGTGGGACGCCCGTAACCAGTATCTCAATTATCACGAAGGCTGGGGCGGCTACAAACGTGGCAGTTACCGCAGCAAGGCCTGGCTGGTGCGGGTGGCCGATAAGGTGGACAATCGCTCCCGTCGTTATGCTGCCCAGTACAATCAATGCAAGGAAGATTTGGACGCCTCTTGGCTTTGGCGTTTGTTCTTCGGTTAACGCCCTGAGAATACGAGTCGATAATTATTGGATAATCATTGCAAAGGATTGACCGCTTATCTGGGTTACTGCAACTGAAGTTGCAGTAACCCTTGCTATAACACAAGAGAACCCAGCTTAGCTGGGTTCTCTATTTGGGCGGGTTATGGCATCAAGTGTTTTCCATGTCATTTCTCAGCCTTTACTTTTGCCGAGACTTCCTCATTTCTCAGACTTTGAAGACACTTATCTGTTTTTTCAGTGCGGCGGCCAACTCTGTCAGCTCTTTGGCTGAGGTGACTGTTTCTGTGGCACGGATATCGCCTTCACGGGCCAGATCGGTTATCTGATGCAGGTTGCGGGTCACTTCCTCGGCTACAGCACTTTGTTGTTCGGTAGCGCTGGCAATACTGCTGACAGATACGGCCAGATCGGCAATTCGCTGGGCAATGGCAGTTAACTGATTGTTGGCTTCCTCTCCCTGCTCGGCGGAGCGATTACCCAACTGATGGCTCTGATCCATGCGCATAGCCGTATCTTTGACCTTGGCTTGCAGCGAAGTGATGGTCTGACCGATTTCCGAAATCGACGCCTGGGTGCGGCTTGCAAGGGTGCGCACCTCATCGGCCACCACAGCAAAACCGCGTCCTTGTTCACCGGCTCGGGCGGCTTCGATGGCGGCATTCAGTGCCAGCAGGTTGGTTTGTTCGGCGATACCATTGATAACTTCTGTAATGGTGTTAATAGCTTCACTTTCTTTGGCGACACCTTCGACCGCAATATGGCTTTCACTCAGTTGTATGCTGAGAGTTTCCAGTCCCTGTACTACCTGAGTCAGTTGCTGGTGACCTGCGCGGGAGGCTTCGTCCACCTGTTGGCTCTGGTTGGCGCTTTCTCCGGCGTGATTGGCGACATCGCGTATCGAGGTGGACATCTCCTCGATAGCGGTTGCGATTTGATCGGTTTGAGCCATCAGAGCCTGGGCTTCATCGCCGTTGAGACGGGCGACTTCCTGGGCTTGTTCTGCCTGGTATTCCAACGTCTGTACCGAGCCTTGCAGCGCCTGAAGCAGTTGCTTGAGCCCCATGGTCATTTCGGTGACGCTGTTGCTTATCCGCACCACTTCGTTTTCGCTGCGGCTGTCGAGTTTTGGCAGTGCTTGGCTGAAATCGCCTTTGCCCAGGTTTTCCATATGACGTTGCAGAGTTTGTAACGGCCTGACGGTGCGTACCAGTACGACAGAGAGCAAAATAGTGATAACCAAAATGCCAACCACGGCGACCATGGCATTGATCAGCAGCAGAGTTTGGCTCTCTTCATTCAGCTCGGCGGCCTTAACCTGACCAATAAGCTCCCAGTTCCAGCCGGGGATTGTGGCACTGTAGGCAATCATCTCCACGCCTTTGCCATTGAGGTAGCTTTTAACTCCCTCACTGTTCATTAGTTCATCAAGTGGCATGCCGTCCAGATCGGCCTCTGTGATGGTTTGACCCTGAGGTAAACTTGGATGAGCCACTACCACTTTGTCGGCGCGGCGCAGCAGCAGATAGGTGCCACTTTCCTCCAGGCGAAGCTGTTTGACCGATTGCTGCAGCTGAACCAGGGAATCGCTAATGTCGAAACCTATGTAGAGAATACCTATCACCGAGCCCTGAACGTCTTTGACCGGACGGTAAACTGTCATATAGTCGCGGCCGAACAGCTTGGCATAGCCCTCATAGTCCTGACCCTGAATAAGTTTTTGATAGCCCGGGTGTTTTGTGCCTAGATAAGTCCCCAGCGCGCGGCTGCCATCGGCCTTTTTCAGTGAGGTTGCTATACGAAGGAAGTCATCGCCGTCACGAACGAATACTGTGGCATTACCGCCGGTGAGGTTGGCATATCGGTCAACTTTACTGCGGGAAGAGTTGAGCTGTTCCTTTTCATGCATCAATGCAGGGGTATCCATTCCAAGAACTCTAACCGTCTTGTTTTCCGGTTTATGGAATTGGCCCGGATACATGGCCCTGAATACATCGGCATTGCGATGAGCCAGAGATAGCAAGCTCTCGTATTGCAATGCCAGCAGATCATCGACTCCATGGACCTGTTGCTCCATGGCGGTTATCGCTTTCTCTTTCAGGGTAGATGAGGCTGTCAGGTAGGAGATGCTACTCAGAACGCCAAACACCAAAATTGTCAGCACAAAAGCCAGTGTGCCGATCTGTTTGGCGATAGGCCAGTTGCGGTAATTCATTATCGTTATTCCTGTTTGACCGGTTTGTTGAACTTTATCTCATTCAGGTTAAACAAGTTTTGACCTGAATCTAACTATGGACCCGACCTTTTATTTTAGAAGATGCTTTATTATAGCGACGCCGCAAGGATAACTTTTTGTTTTTTATATTACATTCGCAAAATGTGTTACATGACGCTTGCAACTTTGTTTGCGCTGTTGATTAAACCATAAAGTGGGTAAATCAGATGATGGAAATAAGTGGTTGTAACTATCTGATTAATAAAAGAAGATTCCCAAGAAGTACGAGTATTACTCATGGGGCAACATACATTCCTGTCTGCAGAGACTTGGGAGAGGCTCGAACAAAGCGCTGCCGAATAGTTTGAGGCGCAAGCGGGTTGATACTAGGGCGATACGCGCAACATCAATAGCGACGACGATCCGGCCCGCGCTTGTCTTTTGGGGTTAATATTCATTTTTCAACGGCAAGTTGCGGGAACACTCGGGCTGCGGCTTCAACCACAGGGAGTAGACCACAGGTACCCAAACCAGAGACAAGAGGGTGGTCAGCGCTGTGCCCCCGGCAATGGCGATGGCAAAGGGCGGCCAAAAACCACCGCCGGCCAGGATCAGCGGCAGAAAGCCGCCCACTGTGGTGATTGTAGTCGAAGCGATATGGCGACTGCAGCGCATGACCCCTGCAAGAATCACGTCTGTGTTGCCCAGGCGCGCCATAGGCTCGGACTCGAGCTCCGCCAGGATCACTATCGCGGCATTGATGGCCAGGCCCATCAAGCCCAGCAGACCTATTATCACGGTAAAGCCAAAGGGATAACCCAGAGCCCAGACCGCCAGCAATCCGAGCCCTGCCGATTGCAGGGCGCTGAGCAGAATGATCCCTGTGAGTCTGAAAGAGTTAAAGGAGAGCACTAAGACGCTCAGCAATAAGGTGATTACCAAGACGATATTGGAGAGTAGATTACCCACGGCTTCATCGCGTTTGGCACTCTCACCGCCTATCTCTATCCGGTAGGAGGCGGGCAGATTGAGCTCGGCAAGCTTGGGTTTAATCCGCTCCAGTACTTTTTGCGGCAACACTCCTGAGGCGATATAGGCTTCGAGTATATTAACCCGCTGGCCATTATAGTGAGGAATGGCGCCGCGACTGGCATTGACATGGCTTTGACTCACGGCCGAAAGCGGAATCGACTCACCATTGGGCGACAGCAGGCTTATTTGTGACAGCCTGGATTGCTGTTCGCCGACACCGGCACCGAGCTTGACCCTCACCGGTAGCGATTCGGTTTGCTCCAGCAAACTGCCACCTGTGATGCCTGTGGTGGACATCTGGATCTGTGAGGCGATCTCACTCAAACTCAGGCCGGCCATCAGGCTGGCATCTTCATCGAGCTGCAGCCACACCTTGGGCGCCCCCGGGCTCAGGGTCGCCCGGGTGTGGATCACATCCCGGGTCTCTGCCAGCAGTCGCCGCACCTCATCTCCAAGCTCGGCCAGGCGGTCGAGGTTGGGGCCATAGAGCCTTAGCTCCACAGGGGCGTTGAAGGGCGGACCCTGCTCCAGTTTACGCACCAGGATCTGCGCATCCGGATAGTCTCTATCCAGCTGCTGTTGCAACTCGGGAATTAAGCGGTTAGCGGTGCGAAAGTCGCGGGTTGTTATCATTGCCTGGGCGTATTGGCTGGCGCCCTGCTGTTTTTGAGTCAGGTTGTAGTAAAAGGATGGCACGTTCCCGCCTATGACCCAATTGACGCTTTCTATGCCGTCAGTGCTGCGCAGCTCTCTATCGAGTTGTTTGACTCTCTGCTCTGTCCTCGCCAGGCTGGCATGGGGCGAAAGATAGAGCTCCAGCTGGAACATGTTTCTATCCGATGGCGGGAAAAACTGCTCTGTCATCTGCCCGGAGGCCACAAAGCCTGTCAGTGGCAAGATACCAATCAGCAGCGCGGCAGTTTTCGGGTAGTTGAGCGCCAGTTGCAGAGTCTGACTATAGGCTCTGGCCAACCTTGGCAGGTTTACCCCGTGGTGATACCAGCGATTGTCGTCCTTGGCGCGGCTGAAACGCCCGGCGAGACCGGCTATCAGGGTGTGGGAGATGAGGTAGGAGCCGAGCAGGGCAAAGATCACTGAAATAGCGATACCACTGACAAACTCGCCGGCGGCGCCAGGCATCAGCACTATCGGCGCG
Organism: Shewanella sp. ECSMB14102; assembly: GCF_000813075.1. NCBI lineage: Bacteria > Pseudomonadati > Pseudomonadota > Gammaproteobacteria > Alteromonadales > Shewanellaceae > Shewanella > Shewanella sp. ECSMB14102. The sequence continues at coordinate 47,042 of NZ_JWGX01000025.1, read as the reverse complement.
AATGCCAGCATGGTGGTGATGGTGGAGCCGGCAAGCGGCAGCCACAGGTGCCTGATGGTGGTGTTGACCGCCTGCAGCTTACTCATGCCCTCGCGGCGGCGCTGGGCAATGGCATCGACAATCACAATGGCGTTATCCACCATGATCCCCAGTGCCACCACCAAGCCGGTGACTGACATCTGATGAATGGGCAGGCCGGTAAACTTCATGCAGGCCAGGGTAAATAGTGCCGTCAGTGGCAGTGACAAGGCGACGATAAGCGCATTGCGCATGCCGACAGTCACCAGCAGCACCAGGAGAATGAGCACAAACCCCTGCAGCAGATTGAACAGCAGTTCTTGCAGGCGCTCGTTGGTGTAACCTTCCTGCTCAAACAGCCATTGCATGCGGATATTGGCGGGAAAACTTTGTTCCAACTCGGCTGTGATCCGGCGCACTTGTTCACTCCAGATATCCACCCGGGTGTTGTTGAGCATGCGGGCGGCCACCATAATACCGGGCTCACCGTCAAGCAGCGCCAGATTATCCCACGGATCTTTGGGCTGGCGGTTGATTGTTGCGATATCGCCAAGGCGGATCAGTTGCCCGAAACGGTCGGTTTTCAGCGGCACCTGACGGATTCGCTCCAGCGAGTCGAGCTCGCCGGAAACCTCTACCAATGCCCGGAAGCTCTGGTTGTTAATTTCACCGGCCGACACCTTGGTATCGGCGCGATTGAGAATGTCGGCTACGGCTCCCGGTGTCAGCCCGAGCCGATTGATACGTTCGCCATCCAGCGTGACCAGAATTTCCTCCGTCGGCGCGCCATAGAGTTTGACAAAGTCTGTGCCGCTCAAGAGCCGTAGTTTGTTTTGCAACTCTTTGGCGTAACGGCTGAGAATGTCGGGACGCGCTTCACCGCCGCCGTGCCATCCCAGGCCTATGATGGCGGTGTAGGCGTAACCCAGCTGATCGTCGAGTACCGGTGGATTGACACTTGCCGGCAAGCGGCTGCCGCTATCGGCCAGCAGATCTCTGGCTCTGGACCAGACCGGCTCGGTTACTGTGACGTTATCTTTGAGCTCGAGTTGAATCACCGAGACCCCGGGTCTTGAGGTGGACTGGACAAGCTTGAGCTCTTCCAGTCGTCTCAGCTCATTTTCCAGTACTTCAGTCACCAGTGCCTCGACCCGTTCGGCGGAAGCGCCCGGATAGCTGGTGATCACAGAGGCAAAGCGGTTGGTGATATGGGGGTCTTCGGTGCGTGGCAGGCTAGATATGGCACCTAGCCCGGCAACCAGCAACAGGGCTATCAATAGACTGGCGAGGCGGCCATTCTCGACAAAGGCCTTAATAAGAGGGTTCATTGTCCACCTCTAACCGCCAATGCGGCGCTTGGCGCGACTCTTTGCCCGGCAACCAGCTTATGCAGGCCCGTGGTGACAAACTGCTCTCCCGGGCTGATGGCGCCGCTGATAAAGGCGTTGTCGCCTTCGGTATAGAGAATTTCCACATCACGGCGCTGCAGTTTAAACCCATCGGTATCTTGCTTGAGCACATACAGATTCCACAGACCACGAATACCGTCGGTGAGCGCCGACACCGGGACCCAGTAGCCTTCACGGAGAACTTCACGGCGGTACTGCAAATAAGCCAGTTCGCCATTGATAGGTGTGGTTTCAGAGGCAGAGTCGATACTAAACCTGAGTTGTACTGTGCGGGTGACGGGATTTATTTGGCCGCTGATCCCTTTTAACTTGGCTTGGTAATAGTGTTCGGCGACTCTGAGCTTGAGAATTACACCAGGTTGCAACTGCTCGGCAATATTCAGCGGCACCCCTATCAGTGCTTGCAGATTGTTGCTTTGCACCAGGGTAAAGACCGGGCTGCCCAGGGCAATGACTTCACCGAGATTATGCTCTCTGGCGGCTATCACCCCGGCGAAGGGGGCGATGAGAAGCGATTTTTGCCGTTTAAGTTCATTGGCTTTCAGTGAGGCTTTCAGCCTAGCGTGCCCGGCTTCCAGACTGGCCAGCTTGCCTTTGAGCTCATCGAGTTGCTGCTCGGAAAGGTATTGTTTGGCACTGAGTTCCAGTGAGCGTTTCAACGTTGCCCGGGCCAGTTTGATATCGGCATTATTCTGATCCAGTGCCGCCTGTAATTCGGTCTGCTCTGCTTCCAGCAAGCTGGTATCCAGCCGTGCCAGCAATTGTCCTCGCTCGACTCTATCGCCGGTATCTACCAGGATTTTTTGCAACTTACCGGCGAGCTCGAAACCTATGCCTGTGGTATTGCCGGCGCGCACGCTGCCACTGAATTGCTGCAGCTTGGTGTAACTTGGCTTGAGTACAAGAGCGGCACTGCTGACCACTGCAGGTTTGGTTTCACTTTGCTCAACGGGCTGTGGTTGGCAGGCTGACAGGCATAACATCAAGGTAAGGGCAACCAACAGCGCGGCGCGACCCTGGCCTTGGAGGTGGGTAAATTTGATTTTTAGCCCTGAAGCATTTGGTTTTTTAACTTCCTTGATGCGCTGTTGCAATGACGTCTCCCTGTGCTGATTACCGATTGTTAGCAATAAGTTAAACTGGACTTGCTAGTCTAATTTGGCTGAACTGGACTGTCTAGTCTATTTTATGTTCTAATGCCTTCCAAGACGTTGCCGAACAAGGTGTAAGTCATAAGGTTATGAATAATCAGCAATTAACTCGTAGCGAGCAGAAGCGGGCTCAGATACTGGAGGCCGCTATCGAACTTTTCTGCGCCCAGGGGTTTCCCCATACCAGCATGGATGAAGTGGCCAAGAGGGCCGGGGTATCGAAACAAACTGTTTACGCTCATTTTGGCTGCAAGGATGAGCTGTTTGTGGCAGCTATCGAGTCCAAATGTGTGGTGCGTCAGGTTGCTGAAGAACTGTTGGCCGACGCCGCCCGGCCGGAGCAGGCGCTGGCGGTGTTTGCCGAGTATTTCGGCGAGCTGATCGTCAGTGAAGATGCTATTACCGTTTATCGCGCCTGTGTTTCCCAGGTCGATACTCATCCGGAACCGGCGCAGCTTTATTTCGATGCCGGACCCGAGTACATGTTGGGGTTGCTGGTGGATTTCTTTACTCAGGTTGAGCGTCATGGCGGTTATCACTTCGGCAATAAGCGCCAAGCAGCGGTGAGGCTGAGCCTGATGTTATTTGGTGAGCTACGGCTCAGAAAAGAGTTGGGGCTGGACACGGGGCAACTCGAGGCGCAGCACAGGGATTATTGCCTTGAGACGGCCGGATTGTTTCTTAAAGCGCATAGGTTGGGGTAGCGTACGGTTATAATTGAGTTTTTATTTAAACGGCAAAAGGACATGAGATGAACAAAACGGCTACAGTTATCTTGCTGAGCACTTTGAGTGCCAGTGCAGGGTTGCTTGCCGCAGAGGCTTCGACATCCCGCTATAGCCTGAGTCTGGCCACTTTTGAAAATGCCGACTCGGATATTGATGGTGGCGGGGAACTGGGGCGTCGCAGTTATCTTCTGGGAGCGCGGGCTGACTGGCAACTGGATAAACGTTGGGGGCTGGGTGTCAGCCTGGGTTATGACAAACTGGACTGGGATTTTTCCGCTTTACCTGACAATAGTGTTGCCGATAGGATTTTTGCTGCCAGCCAGTTTGACTCTGCTCAGCGTTATTCAGCTTCCATCAGCCTGAGATATAAGCTGAATAGACACTGGAGCTTGATGCTAACGCCTCAGTTACAGTATGCCTACAGTGATGAAGTCTCCTCTTCGGATGCCGAAAGTTATGGTGTGATAGCCGGTGCTGTTCACAGGTTCAACTCGGGTAATATGTTGGGTTTTGGTATTGCATATCTTAATGATATCAGTGAGGTGCGTACGGTTCCTTATCTGCTTATCGATTGGCAACTCAGTGATAGATGGCGGGTGGGCAACCCGTTTCAGGCAGGTTTTACCGGTCCTGCCGGGATAGAGTTCAGTTATCGGATCTCACCGGATATGGAGTTGGGGCTGGGAGCCTCCCAGCGCACTGAGCGGATTTTGGTGGGGGAAAATGAGCAAACGCTGGAATTGACCGAAGTCAGCAGCTTCGCCCGTTTGGGTTGGCAGCTGGGACAAGGATTCAATCTCAACGCCTATGTGGGTTACTTCATCAACCCGGAACTTGAGTTGAGTGAACCTGAGATCAAGCGCGAGTTGGATAACTATCCGGCAGGCGCTGTTCATCTTAGCTATCGTTTTTGATTGAGTTGCCCGCCGTGGCGGGCAACTTCTCCCTTTCGATTGAGCGATTTTCTGGCTGAGGAGTTCAGTCGGCCAGCATCGCTTTTTTCAGGCTGCTCTGCGCCGGTTTGTCACCGAGCCAGATATTTAGCAGCGCGCGGCGAAAGTTCTCTCCGGCGATAGTGTCTTGCAGCTCACCGTTCTTGTAGGCACTGACACCATTTTCCTGGCTGGTATACAGGAGGAAGCTGTCGCCTTGTTTGATCTCTTCCTGAAACAGGCTCATAAATCGGTCGATATCGGCTTGTATAGCTTCGGTTTTGCCGCCTGTGGCGTCATCGAAACCTTCAGTTATCGCCGAGCGCATCTTATCTGCGGTGATAAGACCCGAGACTATTTTCAAGCTGACCGCCGCCTGAGGCTGCGCCAATACTTCGGCTGTAGTGGTCGCTTTTATTGGCAGATAGAGACTGCCTATGTAGAGATCCATAAAGAACTTGCTGCGTACCCCGGCACCATTGAGCTTAAGCGGCGTTGCCGCCTGAATGTTTAGAGTATCTGGAATATTTTCACCGGCAATTTCGCGGGCATCCACTGTGGCAGACAGCGATAAGCCAAGTAATAGAGCGGTTAAGATTATTTTTTTCATCTTGTTCTCTTGGTATTGGTCGTTCTGAGTGGCTGAACCGGCAAGGTTCTTCTTGCTCACTGAATGTTTGCCAAAAACCTTCCTTAGCCTCGCAGACCCATTTTGAAGTTGCCATCTTGACTGAACCAGACGGCTTGCTTGTGTTTGGGACTTATCAGCAAAGGGCCATCATCGAAAAACAGAAAGCATTTCCAGTTACGGGCAAAGATTTCCCAGCGAGTTTGGATCACCTGATACTTTTCATAGCAGAAATACACAGGGGTATCTGCCGGCCAATCAATAAAATCGGCCAAGGGTTCCGGTAGGCTGTTGTCTTCGCTGTCCCAATGGCTTTGCCAGTATTCGGTCTGGTGCCAGGTGGAGCTGCGGCTGGCCCAATCGCCCTTGGTAAAGTCTTCGGCGCAGCTGCTTTTGTTGCTTATCCAGCGATTCCACACTTCCATGGCGCTCTTTTGATCCAGCGGCAATATAGCCGTCTTATCCTGGTCACTGACCGGCAGATCCTTATGGTTGAAGATCCATTTACGGCGATACTGATCGAGTGGAATATAGCTGTGATTCAAGTTTTGTTCTCCGGAACTGCGCTTATTTGCCGGGGCATTATAACGGTGGCGAAAGGGGAAAAGAAAGGCCGCATGCGGCGGCCAGGGGAAGGCGAGTCTATTGTAAAGGACTTGAGTCATTTGCTGCGAACCACGCCTTGCATCCCAGACTGTAAGCCACATACAAGTGGCTTGCTTGCACCATCTCTATTTCTGGGTTTGTAGTTCGGCTAATCCCTGCTTGGCGCTGAGATTATTGGGGTCGAGCTCCAGGACTCTGGAAAATGCGGTGATGGCGGCATCATTTTGTTGTACTGCTCGCATGAACTGCGCCAGTTTTAACCATACCTGCAAGTCTTGCGGGTACTTTCCCAGGTAATCCAGATAGGTTTCCAGTGCCTGTTGCCCGTTACCGCCGAGGCGCAATATGTGCGCATATTGCGGTAGAAAACTGTCGTTCAAGCGGCTTAACTCAGCCAGAGTGGTTTCGGCTAGGGAGGGCATATTGAGCTGCAGAGCCAGTATGGAAATCATTCTGAGCTCGGTTTCGGTTGTTTGGTCCTGACTGTCATAGGTTCCTGTCGTTGGGGCGGTTACTTTTGTTGGGTTTATTTGTGATTTGAGTCAAAAGGTTGATTTGATGTGATTGTTATCATTGCGCGCCGTGAGGCTCGGCACCGAACTACACCTATTTATTTGGGCTGACTGTTTCGGCTCAAGTGCATTCCAAAGGAAATGACATGCGACTTAAATTCAGATTTATCAAGTTGTTATTATGCTCTGTGCTGGCGGTTCCTGCTGTTGGCATGGCGTCTGAGCTCGATCGCTTTGAAAACTTGTCCGGTACCTTGAACATTGCCGGTGGTACCGCGCATATCCCTGTGATGAAGCAGGCGGCAAAAACTATTATGTCTGCCAATAACGATATTCGCATTACTATTGCCGGTGGCGGCAGTGGTGTGGGGGCGCAGCAAGTTGCCAAGGGACTGGTTGAAATCGGTAATACCGGCCGCCCTCTGAAGCCGGGTGAACTGAAATACGGTCTGCTTTCTTTCCCATTTGCCATCGATGGCGTTGCGGTTATCGTCAATCCGGCCAACCCCATTCAACAGCTGAGCTCGCAACAGGTGATGGATATCTATTCCGGTAAAATAACCAACTGGAAGAGCCTGGGTGGTGAAGATCGGCAGATCAATATTTTCACCCGTGACGAAGCCAGCGGTACCCGCTCGGTATTTGTTAAAAAGTTGCTGAATAAGTCGCCGGTTTCGGCTCAGGCCAATGTTGTACCTTCCAATGGTGCGATGAAAACTGCGATTGCCCGCGATCCCGGTGCCATAGGTTACAGCAGTGTCGGTTATATCGATCAGACAGTGAAAGCGCCGATATTGGATAATGTGCTGCCCACCAATGAAGCCTGTGCTTCCGGCGAATACCCTGTAGTGCGTAAGCTGTATATGAATACCAAGGGACAACCTAAGGGGCTGACCCAGGCGTTTATTGACTATATCTATGGTCCAGACGGCGCTGAATTTATCCGTGAAGCCGGATATATTCCTGTCGGACATTAATGACTCATGACCACACAGATCTCCGCTGAGCGGATACTGCAACTTCTGGCCGCATCAGTATTATTGCTGATAGTGCTGCTGTTTGGGTTTCTGATGTGGTTTGCATTGCCGGTGTTTTTCAACCCGCAAACCAGCGTGTTGTCGTTACACTGGCAACCGGAGCAGGGGCAATTTGGCATAGTTGCCATGATTGCCGGCTCCGGTTTGTTGGGACTGCTGGCCTTACTGTTGGCATTTCCTATCGCCCTTGGCATCACAGGGTTTTGTTTATTACCTCGCTATCGAAGGCCTGCGCGTTTTATCCGGGCGCTGATCCGCTTGATGGCCGGGATCCCGACTGTGGTGTATGGGTTGGCCGCTGTGTTTTTGCTGGTGCCGCTGATCCGGGAAACCTTTCGAACCGGTTCGGGGTTCAGCCTCATCAGTGCCACTCTGGTGATAGTGCTGTTGATCTTGCCTGTGATGGTGATGATGTTGGACAGTCAATGTCGCCCTTTGGCCAAAGAACTCAGAATGGTGTCTGCTTCTCTGGGGTTCAGCGATCTCCAAACCCTGTATCATCTGGTATTACCCAATGCCCGCCGCGCCATGGCCAGCGCCGCCTTACTCGGTTTTGGCAGGGCCATAGGCGATACCTTGCTGCCTTTGATGCTGGCCGGCAATGCGCCGCAGCTTCCGGACAGTGTATTTGATTCGGTTCGCACCCTGACGGCGCATATTGGCTTGGTGCTGGCCACGGAAAATGATAGCGCCATGTACAACTCACTGTTTGCCGCCGGTTTGTTGCTGCTCACTATCAGTGTGCTGGTGACTCTGTTGATCCGCTATATGACTTCGTCTGCCAAGGCCACCACCGAGGGTTCTGGGTCTTGAAAGCCAAGTGTTTCCATTATTGGTGCTTATTCTGCAGCGCCATGCTGTTGCTGTGTCTCTTGTCACTGCTGGGATTTATTCTATATCGAGGCGTTCCCACGCTCAGCCTGTCGCTCTATTTTGGTGATACTGAACCCTTAAAAGGTTTCTTGGGACAGGCGCCTATCTGGGATGGTATTTGGCCTGCCTGTGTCGGAACCCTGGCGGTAGTTGCCAGTGCTTTGATGATCGCCTTGCTGCCCGGACTGGCAACCGGAATTTGGCTGGCAACGGCGAAAACATCCAAGGCAAAGGTGCTATTGGAGCTGGCGGTCGATATCCTGGCCGGCGTTCCCTCGATATTGATGGGCTTATTTGGCTTTACCCTTATTCTGTTACTGCGCAACACCTTGCTGCCTTCTGCCAACACTTGTTTGGCACTGTCGGCATTTTGCCTGGCGATGTTGATCATTCCCTATCTGGCCGTTTCTACCCGCACGGCGCTGCAGGCGCTGCCTGTGTCTTTGAGTTTAACCGCACTCTCACTCGGCATGACACAGTGGCAAGCTTTGCGCTTTGTATTGTTGCCCCAGGCCGAGCGCGGGATCCGCGGCGGCATCATGTTGGCCATTGGCCGGGCCGCAGAAGATACCGCGGTGATCATGCTGACCGGCGCCGTTGCCAATGCGGGGTTACCTGGCGGGATCTTTGAACGGTTTGAAGCCCTGCCTTTTACGATTTTTTATTACAGTGCCCAGTATCAGAGCGAGGCCGAATTGCAGATGGCGTTTGGTGCCGCGCTGACACTCCTGTGTTTAACTGCCACGGTATTTTCCATGGCCAACTGGGTGACACGTTTTCCCGGAAGGAATCATTAGTATGGCGTTATCAAAGGCTGCGGATGTCGCGGGCACTGTGTCTAACCTCAGTGTGTATTTTGGTCAACAAGCGGCACTCGAAAACATCAACATGCAGATCCATCGGCGGCGGATCAATGTGCTCAGCGGGCCGTCAGGCTCGGGGAAAACCACCCTGTTACGGGCGCTCAATCGCCTCAATGACGAATATCAACATAGTCGCACCCGGGGTGAGATAACGCTTTGCGTGGCAGATAAGCCGCTTTCGGTCAATCAACTGAAAACCACAGAGTTACCCTATTTGCGCCGTAAAGTCGGTATGGTGTTTCAACATCCGCAACTGCTTCCCGGCAGTGTGGCGCAAAACCTATTACTTCCCTTGAAAGTGGTCGGTAACCTGCAGGGGGAGGCCGCGCTGAAACAGATGCAGCAAGCTTTTGAGCAGGCGGCGTTGTGGAATGAGGTCAAAGATCGCCTGTCGGCACCGGCCTCAACCTTATCTGGCGGGCAACAGCAGCGCCTTTGCCTGGCCCGCACCCTGATTTTTGAGCCGGATATCTTATTACTCGATGAGCCTACATCTTCACTCGATCCCGAAGCTACTGCACAAATTGAAGCCTTGATAAAACGCCTCGCCGGCCATTGTACCCTGGTGATGGTTTCTCACTGTGAACATCAAACAGCCAGATTGGCCGATCATCTCTATCGTTTTGAGTACGGGAGATTACGACCTGAGTCGGCATGAGTGCGCCGAATCACTCTTTGTCTGGCTTAACCAAAGAGAGATTCAGACACGCTTTTGCAATTGCTCGGCTTAATCGTCGAGATACTTGGTCTGCTCGGTGTAATTCGGGGTCAGCAAGTTTTGATACAGCTTGGGGTTCATGTTGAAACCACCGAATTTGCTTATGGTGTAACAAAGGACTTTCAGCTTGAGCTTTCTGAAGCTGGGAGGGATGGGTTTAAGGAATTTGCAGCAATCGATACTCAAGCGTTCCAGCTTCTCAAGCGCCAACATGGACTCGGGTAGAGACTCAGTGACAAAATCCTCCAGAGATAAGGTATCCAACTCAGTAAACTCACCGATAAAATCAGGGATAACCTTGATATCGCCGCCTCTCAGAGAAAGCCGTTTTAACGGTAGTGCCTTAAGCTCTATGGGGAAATGATCCAGGCTCTTGTGCATTCCCATCAGTTTAAGGTGATGCAAGCGGGTATATTTCACCAAGGCCTTGGTGGCTTCCAGACCAAACTCATAACACAGGACCAGTTTCAAGGTTTCCAATGCCGGCGCATCGAGTGAGGCCAGGGTTTTAAGATCACTGCGTGAAATCAACAGGGTTTTCAGCCGTGGCAGCGAAACATTGGCAGGGAAATCGTTGAATTTGTTGAGTTCAACTGTTTCAAGCTTGGGGCTACTCGTTAACAATGGGCCAAGGGTAACGACGTCTGTATTGTGCAGCTCCAGCGAGGTCAACTGGGTAACGGCGGGGCAATTCAAACCAGGTAAAGTCTCCCTTGGGTTTGCGCATCCATCCTCAAGCTCAGTCTCAACTTGGGCCGGGTCAATATTGAGCGACACTAGATTGGGGCAATGCATTAATAGATCGGCGATTTTAGCTGTCGTCAGTCTAGTGGTGAAGGAGGTGAGTCGCTCTGGCTGAGGCAGGTATTGAGACAGCTCTTCCCCCGTGTCCGGCGTGTCATCGTCAGGGTAGTATTTCATCACAGCTGTAGAAATATTGCTGAACAGCTGCCGTTCATTGTCCACCGGGCAATGGCTTAGAATGAGTTCATCCAGGGTTAGTCTCTCGGTTGGGGCAATAAGGCGATGACAACGGTCGATTTCCAACTTTTTGATGTTTCGCGGCAACAATGACGCATCTATGGTGAGTTTTTGGCCGTTTATTATGCTGAGGCTGTCCAGCGCCGCTATCTTTTTAAACGACTCGGGGATGGTTTCCGAGTTGGTCGAATTAAAACTAAGGTTTTTAAGGCATTGACATAGAGGCAGTTCATCCCAGAAGCCGTCGTCGCCGAAATCTGCCCCCCAGATGCTCTCCAGTTGCGAAAACGCCCCAAAAGGGAAGCGAATGCCGGTTAAGTCTCTGGTATAACCCAGGTGCAACTCTTTGAGATGAGGAAAACATGCAGCATGCTCACAGACCAATGCCAGCAGTTTCTTTTCTTGGATTTTAAGCCGGGTTATATCTTCATATACCTTTGGGGCAAAGCGGATATCTATGCCATTAGTGAAAGATGTTTTTTGATTGCCAAGCACCGTATTGGCATGGATTGAACTCAATAACGGGTTTTTCCATAGTGTCAGCTTATTGAGGTTGGCTAAGGTCAGTTGCTCATCAATAGATGCAAGTTGGGGACAGCATGAGATTTTTAAGTGTTGCAGCTGTGGCAGCTTATCCAGATTAGTACCAAGGCGTTGTAAATCCGGGACTAACCCCAAATCAATCTTGGTCAATCCGGCCGGTAAATCAAACAGCTCGGCGCCGCAGATAGGGGTATCGTACCAGGTTAGGCTGCTAAGGTTTGTCAGTTGGCGAAAATCAAGATCTAGACTTTCCAGCGGCACAGAGTCAATTTTAAACTCTTGCAGTTTCTTAAGCTTTTCAATGCTCTTGGGTAGTGTCTTGTAATCGCCTTCAATGTTGAGCTTTTCAAGCAGTGGCAGACTACCGATACTTTCAGGCAACTGTTGTCCACAAAAGGGCACTTCTTCGATGGCCAGAAAAGTCACCGAGGGGAAACGCGCCAACAGCTCGGGGCGCTCGCAGAGTGCCTCCAGCGGCTGACCGGCTCGAATATCTATGATGGTATGTCCAAGCCTGGCATAGAGGTAATCGACATCCAGCTCGGCCGACAGGCTGGCATATTCGCAAAGGACACAGAAGACATCTCTCATATCAGGCTCTTTCTCGCCTTTAATCAGTTTCTTGCGGCACTTGAAGGCATTTTGAATATCCTGGCTCGCATGCTGTTTCAGCAGTTGGCGGATCTCTTTCACGCAGTCGGTATCGGCGCTGCATTTACCAATCAGGAAAAGGTCGTTGATGAACTTTTCAGGAAAGCCGTCACTGTTTTTAACAGCATTAAAGTAGTCGGGGAGGGATTCTATAAATTGGGACATAATATAAACAACTTATTGTAGGGTATGGTTATTAGCCTGTTGGCCACTGCAGATGCTTAACGCCGTAGTTTTATCGTTCTGATGAACTTGGGCTTAGGGGGACACAAGCCCTGGATTTGGCTAGATTCGCTGTCGATAGTGCGCCGGAAAATGTAGAACGAGATGGATTGCAAGATGCTCGGTAAAGTGCATCGAAAAGTGCACCGAATATGGCATCGAAAATTACAGATGGAGGCGCAGCATAAGATGCCGCGCAATGCGAAGAGCTGACTAATTCCATTTACCGATTTTCCTTCCAGTGACCACAAAAGTGGCCCGCACTCAAGCCTGCTGACGGATTTTACAAGAGTTGAAGGCCCCGTACAATCAATGGGATAGATATAGGCCAGTAATACTGGAATGATGTTTATGCGGATAACAGCCTTACAGGCGGTGTGACCGAAAAATCCAGTCAGGGCAGCTTCTAGGACCGGATCAGTGAAACCTGCCAAGAATTATGGGTGTCCCCATTTTGCTCCTCAGAAGCTGACAGCCCCTGATGCAACATCAACATCGCCATCAGACGCCTGGCAAAGCGCTTATCATTGGTTTTTTGAATCAGTTTTTGCATGCGCTAACACTCAGCGCGGCAAAGTGGTGCTAAGATGGCCATTATCAGTCCTTGGACGAGTGGTGGGTTTGTTTGGCGATAGATCTGAACGCTCAAACAGGACTGAGTTCCCTTCCTGTGATCTACTATTTGGAACAGTTATTTAGTCTGAAGGGCTTGGGCATTAACGAAGGAGATGCCTTAGCTTCTGGGAAATTAACTCCACAAATACAGGACAGCCATATCTTTTTGATGTTTCACACAGCCTCGACTAGGCTTTGAAATACCCATCAAAGCTCAGTCGAGGTTGGTTATGACCACTGCCCGTCGCCAGTTGATAGATGTTGAAATAAGTCAAATACAGGACAGCCATATCTTTTTGATGTTTCACACAAGTCAAATACAGGACAGCCATATCTTTTTGATGTTTCACACAGCCTCGACTAGGCTTTGAAATACCCATCAAAGCTCAGTCGAGGTTGGTTATGACCACTGCCCGTCGCCAGTTGATAGATGCTGAAAGTACGCCCTTTTATCACGTGATTAACCGTTGCGTGAGAAGGGCATTTTTGTGTGGTGAAGATGCACTGTCGGGGCGCAGTTACGAGCATAGACGTGGCTGGATAGTGGATAAAATCAGGCAGTTGTCGTCAATATTCTGCATCGACGTTTGCGCTTATGCGGTCATGAGCAAAAATACAGGACAGCCATATCTTTTTGATGTTTCACACAGCCTTGACTAGGCTTTGAAATACCCATCAAAGCTCAGTCGAGGTTGGTTATGACCACTGCCCGTCGCCAGTTGATAGATGTTGAAATAAGTCAAATACAGGACAGCCATATCTTTTTGATGTTTCACACAAGTCAAATACAGGACAGCCATATCTTTTTGATGTTTCACACAGCCTCGACTAGGCTTTGAAATACCCATCAAAGCTCAGTCGAGGTTGGTTATGACCACTGCCCGTCGCCAGTTGATAGATGTTGAAATAAGTCAAATACAGGACAGCCATATCTTTTTGATGTTTCACACAAGTCAAATACAGGACAGCCATATCTTTTTGATGTTTCACACAGCCTCGACTAGGCTTTGAAATACCCATCAAAGCTCAGTCGAGGTTGGTTATGACCACTGCCCGTCGCCAGTTGATAGATGTTGAAATAAGTCAAATACAGGACAGCCATATCTTTTTGATGTTTCACACAAGTCAAATACAGGACAGCCATATCTTTTTGATGTTTCACACAGCCTCGACTAGGCTTTGAAATACCCATCAAAGCTCAGTCGAGGTTGGTTATGACCACTGCCCGTCGCCAGTTGATAGATGTTGAAATAAGTCAAATACAGGACAGCCATATCTTTTTGATGTTTCACACAAGTCAAATACAGGACAGCCATATCTTTTTGATGTTTCACACAGCCTCGACTAGGCTTTGAAATACCCATCAAAGCTCAGTCGAGGTTGGTTATGACCACTGCCCGTCGCCAGTTGATAGATGTTGAAAGTACGCCCTTTTACCACGTGATTAATCGCTGCGTGAGAAGGGCATTTTTGTGTGGTGAAGATGCACTGTCGGGGCGCAGTTACGAGCATAGACGTGGCTGGATAGTGGATAAAATCAGGCAGTTGTCGTCAATATTCTGCATCGACGTTTGCGCTTATGCGGTCATGAGTAATCACTACCATTTGGTGCTCAAAATCGACCTTGCTGCGCAACAATCGTTGTCACCATTTGAAGTCATCGAGCGTTGGACATTGCTCTTTAGCGGCAATCCTGTGGCGGCAAAGTTCCTCAAGGGCGATAGTCTCTCAGAAGGTGAGCGAATACTGTTGGATACGCTGATTAGCGATTGGCAGGAACGCCTTGGCAGTATCAGTTGGTTTATGCGCTGTTTAAACGAAGATATCGCCCGCAAGGCCAATCGAGAAGATGGTTGCAAGGGCGTATTCTGGGAAGGACGCTTTAAGTCGCAGGCGCTGCTCGATGAACAGGCGCTGCTGGCCTGCATGATGTACGTGGATTTAAATCCCATTCGCGCAGGTATTGCAGATTCGCTGCAAACTTCTGATTATACATCCATTCAGGAGCGCATAGAAGAAGTTGCTGAGCCTGCAACTGCCAACGCTTCACTTAAGCCGCTGCTGCAATTTGATGGTGCAGCCACTGCCGCCGAACAAAGCGGTATCCCGTTTCATTTTGCCGACTATCTGGAACTGATTGATTGGACAGGCCGGGCGATGCGGGAAGACAAGCATGGCTTTATTGCCTGTTCCAGGCCCAAACTGCTGCTTGAGCTTGGTATCAGCGATGATGCCTGGATAACTTCCGCCAAGGAGTTTCGCCGTCAGTACAGTGGCATGAGTGGCCGATGGGATGCAATGTGTGCCATGAAGGCCAAATATGGCGGTAAATGGTGCCGGGGTAAGCAACAAAGCCAAGCAATACATCCCCATTAACTTTAAGCCGTTGGAAATTTTGCAGAAACAGGCTTAAGCCTGCCGTAGGCATGCCTAGCAACCGCAGTTTTTGTATGAAGCACGCAGATTACTCGTCTTAGAGAGTCTACTTCCAATAATTCATCGTCATTTATAAGAGATTGAGACCGCAAGGTATGCTTCCAGGTGGTCCGTAAAATGTTTAGGATGTCCTGTGGTTCAATGTTTAGGATGTCCTGTGGTTCTTGTATGAAGCACGCAGATTACTTGTCTCAGAGAGTCTACTTCGAATAATTCATCGTCATTTATAAGAGATTGAGACCGCAAGGTATGCTTCCAGGTGGTCCGTAAAATGTTTAGGATGTCCTGTGGTTCAATGTTTAGGATGTCCTGTGGTTCTTGTATGAAGCACGCAGATTACTTGTCTCAGAGAGTCTACTTCGAATAATTCATCGTCATTTATAAGAGATTGAGACCGCAAGGTATGCTTCCAGGTGGTCCGTAAAATGTTTAGGATGTCCTGTGGTTCAATGTTTAGGATGTCCTGTGGTTCTTGTATGAAGCACGCAGATTACTTGTCTCAGAGAGTCTACTTCGAATAATTCATCGTCATTTATAAGAGATTGAGACCGCAAGGTATGCTTCCAGGTGGTCCGTAAAATGTTTAGGATGTCCTCTGGTTCTCTAGTGGTTCTCAACTATGCCACTACAATAGATGGAGCAACGCCTCTGTAAGTTTAACTCACTGACCTATGGATATATTTTCGGATCCCGTTGGCAAGACGGCGTGTGGCTTCATTGGTTTCGGCTTCAGGTTGTAAATGGAGTGCAATTTCCGTCATGGGTAGCGTGGGCATTCCATGCTCAGATGTCAGGATCTGCAAGCCTGAAGGCACCATGGAAGGAGTGAGGATCGTCACAGCAAGCCCCGCTCTGACAGCAGCAGTTAACCCTGACAGACTGGCACTCGTATAGGCGATCCGCCACGGAATACCTGCACTCTTGAGCGCATCGATCCCTCGTTGACGAAAAATACAGAGCCCATCTTTCGAGACCGCCAGCGGCAGAGGTTGCCGTTTTTGGATCTCAAGTCGGTCTGCACCGACCCAGACGGTCTGCTCTTGGCAGAGCACTTCACCACCCGGACTTTTAGGTTGTCGAGTGGTGATGGCTAAATCGAGCATTTTCGCCTGCATCTGATCGAGCAACTCGACACTCAATCCACAATAAACCTGTAGCTCTACATCTGGAAAGCGACGCTCAAACTCCGACAAGACCGTTGGCATATAGACTAAATAATCATCGGGGATCCCCAGCCGCACGCTCCCATCGATCCTCGGCTCAACGATATCTTGCCATGCCAATGCATTTTGGCTGAGCAATCGCCTAGCGTGCAGTAAGACCTTCCGTCCCACTGGGGTCGGGAACGGGATCCGCTGACCTTTCTCTAGCAGAGGCGTTCCAACCTGACTTTCGAGCCGTTTCACATGAGCACTGATGGTGGACTGTGCCAGATGCAAGGCTTCAGCAGCAGCAGTAAAACCTTGGCTATCGATCACTTGCACAAAGGTTTTGAGCAGCACCAAATCAAAAGGACGACTTTTCAACGGTTCTATTATCACGTTTCATAATACCTCTATCGGAAATTATTGTTTTCATAATATCGGCTCATCTTTCACAATACCAGCCATATGAAACAAGCTGCCCTTCGCCCTGAACCACATGTTTTCGCCAGCACTCACAATCGTGACTAGGTTTTCACGTTCACGTTTGCTGCATCGTCCATATTTGCCCACCTTTTCAGCATCTCATCGATGCAAGCTCGGCGCACAAGAGCAGATCAGGCTGCGAAGCGACCATCCACCCACAATAAGGTGAATAAAGCCATCTGATTATGAGTAATCCAACTGAAGTCACGAAACCCCGTATGGCGGGGATCAACCCACCTGTTTTTTATCCATCCGCAGGACTCATTGTCCTGTTCGTCCTATTTACCATCGCGATGCCTGAAACCGCAGGCCGTTGGTTTGGTTCGCTCCAATCATGGATCATTGAGACATTTGGATGGTTTTATCTCCTCTCAATGGGGTTTTACCTGATTGTCACACTGATCCTCGCGTTTAGCCGATTTGGGAAAATCAAACTGGGACCAGACCACAGCAAACCCGAATACAGCTCTCGCTCGTGGTTTGCGATGCTGTTCTCCGCTGGGATGGGGATAGGATTAATATTCTATGGGGTGGCCGAGCCCGTCTTTCACTTTGCAAACCCACCAGAGGGTGAGCCGCAAACCGTTGAGGCTGCACGTCAGGCGATGACCCACACCTTCTTCCACTGGGGTGTCCATGCCTGGGGCGTTTACGCCATTGTGGCCCTGGCGTTGGGCTATTTTAGTTTTCGTCATGGTTTGCCACTGCGGATCAGCTCAGCACTCTACCCGATCATCGGCAAACGAATTTACGGCCCGATTGGGTATGCCGTTGATATTTTAGCGGTCTTTGGAACCATGTTTGGGATCGCAACCTCCCTTGGACTGGGCGTGTTACAGATCAATTCCGGCTTAAACTATCTGTTTGAGATCCCCTTTGGCACGTTCACCCAATTGGTTCTCATCGCGATTGTAACCGTCATGGCAACCCTCTCGGTGGTGACCGGATTGGATAATGGGATCCGCCGTTTATCGGAGTGGAACCTAAATCTTGCTGCCGTGTTACTGATCTTCGTGGCCATCACGGGCCCCACACTCTTTATTTTCCAGTCACTGGCCCAGAATGTCGGGAGCTACATCTCCTCGCTGGTCGAAATGACTTTCAATAGCTATGCCTACATCAACAGTGACAAAACCAACTCTTTTTTAGGCGGATGGACGCTGTTCTATTGGGCCTGGTTCATTGCTTGGTCACCCTTTGTCGGCATGTTCGTGGCCAGAATTTCACGCGGACGGACCATCAAAGAGTTTGTCTTGGGTGTCTTATTTGTGCCTGTCGGGGTCACGATTATTTGGCTGACGGTCTTTGGGAATACGGCGCTGCACGGTATCATGACAGAGCGCATGCCGCAGTTGGTTGAGCAAGTGTTTGCGAACACCCCCACCTCGCTGTTTCGCTTCTTAGATACCTTACCCCTCGCTAGCATCTCGTCGGTGGTTGCTACCCTGTTGATTTTTACTTTCTTTGTGACGTCTTCCGATTCAGGCTCTCTGGTCATTGACACCTTAACTGCCAAAGATGGCGATGAGACACCCGCAAAACAGCGGATCTTTTGGGCTGTTTCTGAAGGTTTAGTGGCCGCGGCATTGATTTTAGCCGGGGGGCAGAATATCCTTTCTGCTTTACAAGCGGCCTCGTTAGCTTCTGCACTGCCCTTTGCACCCGTATTAATTCTGGTTGGCTTTGGACTGCTGAAGTCACTCAGACAAGAGATGGTCAAAATTGATAGTGCCCATCACCTCAGTCAAGCAACACCGAGTACTTTAGCGCGGATCCAGGAGATCGGCTGGCAGCAACATCTAGAGCAGCTCATCACGATCCCAGAGAAAACAGAAGTGCTACAGTTTTTACAACATGACATTATGGCGGTGATGCATGAAGTAGCCGACGTCTTCAAACAAAACGGGATCAACACACACATCACATCACATGAACACGCGTGTTCATTGATGGTTGACCACGGAGATGAACGTAACTTTGTCTATGGTGCTTGGGCACGAGAAGCGAGCATTCCGTCCTTTATTGGCGAACGTAGTCAATCTCGTCCCAAATCGCAGTTATACATTGAAGTCTATTTGAATGAAGGCGCTCAGCAATACAACATCTGTGGTTACAACCGCAATCAACTGATTGCTGATATTCTTGACCAATATGAGAAACATCTTCATTTCCTCAATCGGGTACGTTAGTTCCCTTTGCCCGAGATGACCACATCTCGGGCTTTGCCGCGGGAGGTAGTCTCTCCGAAAAATAACCGCAGCAATAAGTAGAATTTTCTCTGACCTCTCCCCACGGGCCAGCTAAAGCTGTTCAAATTTATTTCGGATAAATTTGTGGGAAAGGTCATAGGTATACACCTAATTCCCAGGCTCAGGCGGAACTGTGACCGTCGAAAACAGGGCCGAATTTTGTTCCCGACAAATTCGGCATTTCCTACCTCCTTGTAGGTCAGATGTTTTCGTCGAGGCTACTATCGAATTTGTTCCAGACAGATGTCGGCATACACTCCATCCATGGAGATAAGGGATGGGGTCACAACAACTTCCCAGTTTAACGGTCAGCTCACCATCCATGACTCGCGCTCGAAAGCATGTTACAGCGCAGCTCTCGTCATGTCACAGGAGAGCCTGTGCCAAAAGGACCGTTCTCGGACGTCCTGTCCTTCACGGCATTTGAGCTTCCTGCCCATCCGCACCGCAGGTGATGGGTTATTGCTTAGCGGGAAGCTAAATCCAAGTTGGTTGGCTACTTTGGGCTTTAAAACAACGATGGCTACATCACCAACTCAATGTTTTTAAAAGAGAAAACTATCAGAGAACAAAATCATTAATTTGAAGCGCCTGAATCGGCAGAGGATGGGTTCTAAAAAAGCTTGAGACTTATGCAAGCAGGCACAAGAAGAAAATGCTGGTCTCCCCACAGGAGAGATTTTTCACTTTTACCGACCTTAATCAAAATTAACGAAATTATATAATACAATGAGTTACGTGATTTTGACTTGTATTGACTTTAACCAAAATTAGTCTAATTTACTCCCTAAGGCGGCACATAGGCGGCACAGGATTTGGAGCTAAGTGTAAATGGACGCAGAAATTTCTTTCACTAAACGTGCTTTTGAACAGCTTAAAGGCGGCACAAAGAGGTATCGTTTGGCCGATTCCGGCCATTGGGACTCGGTGAACGGGCTTATTTTGGAGGTTATGCCCAGCGGGAAGAAGTTTTTCCGCTTCCGCCGCAAGCACTTGGGGAAGGACACTTCTGTCACCATTGGCGAGTTTCCAAACGTCACCATTGAGAAAGCACGCAAATTTGCCAAGCAGATTGCCTTGCAGTTTGCCGAAGGGGAAAACCCCAACGAAGCCAAGCGGCTTGCCAAAGAAGAAATGGCCCGCCGTGATGCGCTTACCATGTCGGTACAGGATCTCTTCGATGGCTGGGAAGCCGAATTCTTGCTTAAGATAAAAACCGGCGAGCGGCGGCCCAAGTCATTGCAAGATGCGCGCTCAACATGGGTAAACCACCTCCAAGCCCCCATAGGGCATATAGAAGTCAGCAGTATCGATCCAATCGGGGCTGAGAACCTGTTAAAGCGCATTCTTACCAAAAGCTCGGCAGCGGTTCGCAATAAATGCCTAACCCTGCTCAAGTCCATGTATGCCGGACAAGAACACAATCCCTTTATCAAAGTCAGAAAACTGACAGAGGTGAAGCGTGAACGGATTTTGAATCAGGATGAAGTGCGCAGGCTGCTTGAAAGCCTAAACAGCGAGCGGCCCCTGTACCGCGACATAGTGATGATGTTGCTGCTCACCGGGCAGCGCAAAAGCTGTGTGCTCAGTATGGAGTGGCGTGAGATAGACAAAGACCGGGGCATTTGGCTTATCCCTACCTCTAAGATGAAGGCCAAAAAGGCCCATGCCGTGCCCCTGACCAAAGAGGCCATGGAAATTCTCACCCGGCGCAGTGCAGAAGCCGTTGCAGGGCAGCGGTTTGTGTTTCCCTCAGAAAACAGCCTTACAGGCCATGTGACAGAAAAGTCCAGTCAGGGCAGCTTCTGGCATCGGATAACTGACAGGGCAGGTTTACGGGGCGAAGGTAAGGGCGAGAGCGTCACCATTCACGACCTAAGGCGAACCATAGCCAGTTGGAGCGTAATGCGCGGCGGCAACATCCAAACCACCAGTAAGCTGCTGGGACACAGTGATATCAGTATCACCGCCAGCACCTATGCCCACTTGGACATTGAGCAGGTACGGCGAGAACTTAGGATCACCACAGCGGCCTTGCTGGGTCGGAATGTAAAGGCAGAAGAAAGCAGGGTAGAGCGGCTGGTTAGAGAGATAGGTGAACTCTCGCCGGAAGAGCGGCGAGAGTTGCTTAAGAGATGCGGTTTGGCGAGATGAATAGTCAATAAATCTTGATGTTACAGTTCTGCAGTAAGTGAGAAGCTGTTCAATGTTGTAATAGAAAAACAAAGGATGTACGAAAGGTTAGGGCCAATCATTGAACCGCAAACATATGATTGTTATGCTTAGAGTGCTCTTTAGCGTTTTGGGCTTTTAAGGTGTTCAATGATCAATCTAATCAGCCTAGTCGGGTGTATAGCCAGACTGAAACTTATTGAACGGGATTTAGGTTGCGAAAGCAAGAAATTGCTACGTTGCCTAAATCTTAGTCGATTTAGGCAACGTAGCAATTTCTTGCTTTCGCTTCCTCCAGTAAAGAGCATTGACCCGCCCTCCTTATGAGGGCGGGTCTTCTCAAGGTTTCCCATGGAAGAACTACAGAAAAGCCTTTTGGCATCTAACCCAGTGAAAGAGTTCTTTTCACAAAAAGCATCCCATATTTTTGGAGAGTCAGGCCAAAAATTGCCAATGGCCGCAGAATCACTTGCTCTTGCAGCTTTACAGAATGTCAAAGTGCAGGGCTTTAAAATGTACAAAGTATACACTATCCCTAAAAGAAGTGGTGGGAATAGGGTTATCGCGCATCCTTCAAAAGAATTGAAAGCTTTTCAACGTGGGCTGGTTGATATTCTTGAAAGTGAGTTACCGATTCATTCATGTGCACATGCTTATGTTAAAAGAAAAAGCATAAAAAGTAATGCGATGGCGCATGCCAAAAATCAATATTTGTTAAAAATGGATTTTCTTAATTTTTTTAATAGTGTTGATATTGAACTTTTGGCGAAGGCTTGCTCAGGAAATAAAAAAATAGAAGAAGTGGGCTTAATGCAGTTTGCTAACTTGGTTTTTTGGTCGCCGACTAAACAACGAGATGGAAAATTAGTGCTAAGTGTTGGAGCTCCGACATCACCATTGTTATCAAATTTTGTACTATACGAATTTGACAATCTAATTTCTTTAGTATGTAACTCTATGCATGTTACATATACAAGATACGCTGACGATCTGTTCTTTTCGACTAACGAAGCGGATATTCTTAAAAGTGTACCCAATATAGTTAAATACTTTCTTGATTATATATATGGTGATAAATTGCGAGTGAATGACGCAAAGACCGCGTTTAGTTCGAAAGCTCACAATAGGCATGTGACTGGGTTGGTAATAGCAAACTCTGGAAGAATATCTCTCGGCCGAGAAAGGAAACGATTTATCAAGTCGTTGGTTTATAAATCGACAAAAAATGAATTGGATGTCGAGGAGTTAAACTCCTTGATGGGACTCTTGTCATTCAGCCAACATGTTGAACCTGATTTCATCATGAGACTCGTGTGTAAGTTTGGTCAAGATGCTGTTGATTATATAGTAAATGCTCAATGGAGGGGCTAGCCGTGGAGCGCACTTATACACATAGAAAAAGAACATTTGAGGATATTAAAAGTGGCGCTGATAAGGGGCATCTAGGTGACCAGTATACGGCTAGCCAATGGTATCGAGATGGTCGCTTTTCTGTTGAAAAAAACGAAATTCTTTACAAGGAATATTTTTCAAGTATCCATGAAAATATTTTAAATTGTAGGCCATACTTTACCTTGTTGGATATTGATGGTTACAAAGGTATAAAATCTATTGATGGTGCTATTGAATTTGATAGTAGAATAAATTTATTGATTGGTAAGAATGGAAGTGGAAAAACAACAGTATTAGAATGTTTGACACTTGCCTATGGCTGGATTACTAATACAATTAAGTCAGGTTCAAATGGAAGGCCGATAAAGAAAGAAGATATTAATAGTGGGTTAAGTGTTAAAGATGCTTTTGTACAAGCAAAGTTAAATGTTGGCGTACATTCTGATTTTGAATTGGTATTAGCGAAATCCAAAGCTGAAGATAGTTCAAAGGCCAGAAGTTACCTAGAGGAATTTAAAAAGCTAGGTAGCATTTATGCAGATTTGAATTCAACTTACGCTGATTTGTCGCTGCCTATTTTTGTGTTTTATCAAGCAAGTCGCTCTTTCGATGTTAATGCTGAAAGTACAAAATTTGATTTTGAATCGCCACTACAAAAAGCAAATAAGCTATCTGCTTATGATAATTGTTTTGGTGAGCTTGGGAATTATAAGAAACTACTGGAATGGTTAGTCTCAACTAAAAGTAAAAAAAGTGATTTTAATGATGAGGTTATTGGCAAGATATCATCAATCACTGCTCAATTGGAGCAAGTTAGAAAAACCAAAAATAGTTTGCCAGAATATGCCCTGTTGGATGAAAGAATTGTTGGAATATTGAAAGGGCAAGAAGATAGTCTAACGCTTGAAATTGAAAAACTAAATACGAAGCTAGATACATCTGTAACGTTGGTTGATTTAATAAAAGAAGTGGTTTCAAAGTTTTTTCGTATTGAAAATTTAAGAACTGTTGTTACAAGCGATTCAGTAAACATTGTTTTCGATAAGGATGGCGCGACTGTTAACGCATCAGAATTATCTCATGGTGAAAAATCATTGTTTGCTTTAGTCTCTGATATCGCTAGAAGATTGTATTTGCTCAACCCTATGGCAAACGATGTAGAAAGTGTTCTTTGCGGCTCAGGTGTTGTTCTTATTGATGAGATTGAAGTACACCTTCATCCTAGATGGCAGCAGATGGTCATCCCAAAACTGTTGGAGATATTTAAGAATATCCAATTTATTGTCACTACTCATAGTCCGCAAGTAGTAACAACAGTTCAAGAAAATTGTATTACCATTCTGACAAGTGAAAGAGGTGAAATTAAACTATCTCGTCCTAGTTTTTCATATGGCTCTGAAGTGGACGCTGCCTTAGAAGATATCTTTGGTGTTGAATCTAGAGCGGAAGAACTGGAAATTGTTAAAAAGCTTGCCAAATATAAAGAACTCATCAAGCAAAACAATTTTGATTCAGAAGAGTTTTCTAAACTTGAGAAGGCATTAACACTTTGGGCTGGTAATCATGATCCCGTCATCAAAAAGCTCAAAATGGATGTTATTTTGAGAAAGCGCAGGGCAAGTGAAAAAAAATGAAAAGGATTGTGAAAGACATTGAGCCGGAAATTCTTCGTCAATATCGCGAGAATAACCCAGCTGACGACTGGAAAAAAGGGTTTTACAAGAACTCTGGTAAAGATGGTTATCCTAGCGTAAGGGATTGTTTAATTGCTGAGCAAGGTGGGTTGTGTGTTTATTGTGAAATTGATTTGAAAATCGATGAGAATGCAAATAACGATTTTAGAGTAGAGCATTTTTACCCTGATAATCCACGGGATGATGCTTCAAGAGTTGGGGATGGAATAAACTACTCCCTTCACTGGGATAACTTATTCGGTTGCTGTCATGGTGGTAATGTTGAAACGGTTGTAGATAAAGCAGTAAGGTATACAGCGCCGAACGTACATTGTGATATTGATAAGGGGAATCAAGATTGGACTGGTATTCTATTAAATCCCATTTCAGATATCCCTAGCTATCCATCAGTATTCATATTTGATGAAGATGGGTTGGTCAATGTCAATCAAGCTGATGAGCTTATACCTCTTAGAGAAAAAATCAGTAATTCTATTACGCTGCTCAATTTGCACTCTAAGGAGTTGTGTAAGCTGAGAGCTGCTATTGTTGACAAATTAAGAGAGGAAATAGAATTAATGTTGGAGTCGGGAAATAGCATTGAGAACGCTACGTATTACCTTGCTCAAACTTATATGAGTAAGAATGAAAATGGACTGTTTAATTCACCCTTCTTTTCAACGATACGCTGGTATTTGGGCCCAGAAGCCGACCGGTATTTGAAGTCTGTTGGCTATTGATTTTTTGTACACGTACACTTATTGACAGCACTCCAAGGAAAAGCGGTCTGTGCTCCCTACTTGCGAGAGCGTCCATTGGTGGACTCGGGTGATTATTTCCACCCCAAAGCTGACAATGCCTCTTAGGCGGGTTAGGGCTTCATCACCGTAGCGGTTGGTTTTGATTGGCGGAATTTCCTGAAAATCCCGGATTACGTCCAGAGTCGTTCCCGCATTTAATTCCGCGATTCCCCGGAACTCGTCCGGGCCTGAACCCGGAATCCCGGCTCCAATTCCAGCAAGTGTTTCTGAACTTTCGGGGATGGTTCCGAGGCGTGTTTCTGGTGCTATTTCCGGGCTATTCCGGGAATGTTCAGGATTTCCGGGAATGGTTTCCGGAAGTGCCTCCGGATTTTTCTTGGCTTCCTGCACCTGTTCATATAAGGGGCGGATCACTTGCTCCTGCCGTTTGCAGAATACGCCGCCCATTTGTTCGGTGTAGCTTTGCCAGTCGCCTTGGTCTGCGCTCTGGCGAATTGATTCAATCCAATTCAGCTCAGCGGCCTTAATGGCTTCCATGCGTCTTAGTTCCCGCCATACGGTGACACTGGCCCCGCCCAATTGTTGAAACTGGCGAATGCCCCACAGCGAGGCCCAAGCGCGAACCCGGACGGCTGAGTCTTTGGCATCCTTGCCATACAGGTCTTGGTCTATGCCTTCACCATCGATGTTCTTGGAGATGTACTTGGCGATATAGCCAGTTGCAGAGCCTTTGCTTGGGTCTATCTTTTCCACCTTAAGGCGGTGTTTGGCTGCGCCCGGCTCATTGCCGTCTTCTTCAAAGGCGTAACGGTGAAATATTTTTAGCAGGGCTTGGGATTGCTCGGGTTCAACAAACAGTAGCAGGTGCCAATGGGGCGTGCCGTCATGGTGGGGTTCGGCGACTCGAAAGCCAAAAATACTAACGCCCTGATTGCCAAGGGCGGCGCGAATACGCTCAAAGGTGCGGCGAAGGTATTGCTGACCATCGAGCGGGGTTGCGCCGTTCCAGTTGGGATTTTTGCTGCCGGATTTGGACAGGCTGCGATGATACTTCGACGGACAGGTGAGGGTGATAAACAGCGCCTGATGGCCCATGGCTTTGCTGCATTCTTCAAAGCCTCGGGTTCTGACCATCAGTTCTTGTCTGCGAATGCTGGGATTGGACACATTCAGGCTTGAGAGTTCGGCAAGGCTGGCACTGTAACCCAGCTCATTGGTGGCTATGGTGCTTTCCAAAAAGCTTTGGTTTTCCTGCCAGCGGTGACGGATTTTGCCAAGGCCCAGGTTGCTGATGTAAATCCCCTTGGCACGGTTTACCTGGTTGTAGCGCCGTGAAAGGGTTTCACCTTCCCTGATGTGTTTGGTTTTAAGCTTTCTGCGCCACCACTGCTCGTCTTTGGCGCGATTGATTGCGCCTTTAACCTTTATGGCGTCATCCTCAGCAATAAGGCCCAAGGCGATGGCTTTCAAAACCCGCTTGGCAAGCGGTGGCGGTGTGATGCCTTGGCTTTGGATGTAGCCAGCAATCAGTGCATAAAGCGTGGCCAAATTCAGGCGCGGATTGTTGGCAAGAAGCCTTAGCACATGGCGGGAGTGGATCTTGGCTGCCTGTATGCAATCTCTGTCTTGAATGTTGATGTGATAGAAGCGCTCAGACTTTCCCATAACGGCGGCAATGACTTTACGCTCGCCCAGTACATGCAGGTTTGCTTCCCGGCGAGAGTCTTTGGCGGCATAGTCGGCCATGATTTCCTGCCGGAATACCTCGGGCACACCATAAAGCTGTTTGTTCAGCCATTCGCTATCGTGGGGATGGACTTCAGGCATGGTCGGCCCCCATTAACGAGTTGCTTTTAGGCAAAGCAGTTTTCGCAAACAGGGCGGCAAGCTGTTGCCCCTTGGGGCTTAGACTGACCCGGCCCCAACGCATTCCGGCAAAGAAGCAATCCTGCTCCAGTGTCAGCCCTTCCCGTTTGAGCGCAAACAGGCTGCGCTTATTGAAGTGGCCGGGATAATCCGGCATTTCGGCGACCTTACCTAAATCAGGGCAAAGTTCGGTGCAGACCTCCACCGAACGGCCCTGTGCCAGCCATGTCAGCAAGGTCGCCTGTTCGGTACTGAGTTGGGTATCTGCTTTGGTGAGGTACGGTGATGCCGTTACCAAATTCGGTAAAGGCTTTCGGTTGCCGTTATGGTGCTTGTTCCGCTTCGCTTTGCTCATGGCTGCGCCTCCCCAAGCTGGGGTGCCGAACTATGGCAAGTAGAGTAGGGCCAATTCGGGATGGATGTTTCGGCCCCCGTTAGGTAACGGGCACCGAATTTGGTCATTGAACCGTACCCATTAACGGTGCCTGTACCCGTTGGGATTTTGGGGTGCGTACCCGTTAACGGGTACATGGGGCGAATAGTCGTTAACGGGTACATGGCCCCGTTATGTAACCTAATGGGACGATTGCAGCGGTTGGGTAAACGCCCCTTAATTGATTTTGAGTTTCGCTTAAAGAGTGTGCTCATAGACCCTCCCGTTAACGAAGGTGTCTATGTCGATTTGGCGGTACATCACCCGCCGCCCAACTTTGACGAACTTGAGAGGGTAGCGCCCGGTACAGCGCCAAACGGATAGGGTGCCTTCAGTCACGCCAAGCGTCTTGGCAACTTCGGCAGGGGTTAACAATGGATTTGTCATGGTTGCTCCTGATCAATTTGAATGAGTCAGGAGCAAGGTTAGGGAAGGGCGGTTAGGATTTATTCACGGATAGCTGCTTGAAGGTACATTCTAGCCGCTTGAAACTACATTCTAGCGGCTAGAATGTATTTTTTTGGCTTTGTCTTAGCCAGTTATAGAGTGTGCGAGGCCCATTAATATCGCTCGTAAAGTGGAAGCCATTTTGAATGCCAATACTTTTGACCTGTGGGTAAAGCGTATCAGCTGCTTGACTCATGTTTTTAAACCTGCCAGCTCGGAAAAGCTCAATTGCTGCCGCTTTGGTTTTTTCGGCGGGTTCGTGACGTTTAGAGGCTCCTGCTTTGCCTGCTTTTGCTGCATTTTCCGTTATTCCCTTAACCATCAACACATGATCCCTAGTGGCCTTGGTGGACTCAGCAGCATGTCCAACCATGTTCTCCACTAAAATGTCGGTAAAGAGTTTGGCTTGGTCAGTCAAGCCAGCGATCTGACAGGCCAACACACTTTTTAAGTAAGTGAAGGCCGTATCACGTTGGGCGTTGGTGAAGTTCCTAAACAAGACTTGAGTAAATGCCTTTACGGGAGCCAATGACGTCTCTTCAAAGTCCGGGTTATAGATTCGGATAAGCTCAATCAGGGACTGAGACGCTGAAACGCGCTTTGCAAGTTCAACATCATCGATGCCGTCAATCATGCTGAGAAACATCCGAGCAAGAGCGCCAAAGGACTTGGCTCTTGCTTCGTATAGTTCATCGAAAGTTTGTAGCCCGTTGTCCACTTTGCCTAAAGCTTCCATGTTTCCTTCAGGTGCAAGGCCGCCTACTAAGGATTCACTTTGTTGGACTCTTTTGATGAATAGGAGTAAGCCATCAATGACTTCATCGAACTCTTTTGGGAGTTCTCCATCTTTGATTGCTTGGGCTAGAGGATTGTCCGGATAATCACTCATTCCGTCCAACAAGAAGGCGATCAAGAGTTCCCTTTCAGTTGGGAAATTGAATGCTGAATCTGTGGTCATTCCGTTTACCTGTTCATTCATTTGGCATTGAACAAAAACTAACGGAAATCAGCGGGATAGTCCAGAAAACGGGCGAACAGTACAAAAAGGGGATTTTTACAAAAGGGGCGAAATTTTTTTTGAAAAAATGCCTGTTCTGAGGCGGCACATAGGCGGCACAGGATTTGCCTGATTTTGTAAGTGATTGGTTTAGAAGTGAAAAGAGGTCTATCTGGTCTCCCCACAGGGACTCGAACCCCGATCGGTCGCTTAGGAGGCGACTGCTCTATCCTGTTGAGCTATAGGGAGACGCCAGTGATTATACTGGTTTTCACCCGGATGAAAAGGCTTTGGATTTAATTGCTTAAATCTTAATCGCGATGTCATTCACCTGAATGTTAAGGGCGGCATTTTCACCACTGAGCACTGCGATGGCACTTTCCTCTGTGACTTGATCTATGGTGATTTTCGCCCGGGTTTCTCCGGCCACGGCGCGCATCTGGTTCATGCGGTCGGGCAGGTTTTGTTGCAGCACTATTTGGAACTGATCACCCACGCGGATGCCGTTGCGTCGCCCCAGGTTGAGTATCACTCTATCCTGTTGGCGCACGACTATCTGTGCCAGCAGCGGTCTGCAGGCCAGTGCCATATCGATATCTTTACTGGCATTGGCCAGCACCTTGTCTATGGCTTGTCCATAACTGGCGCGCCAGAATCTGTCGCTGTTGGGAGGGACGGATTCATTTTTGGCAAACTCCCAGGGGGCGGAAATGCTGTAGTTCTGATACCAGATCTGCTCGCCGCTGATCCCATGATAGAGGCTGAGCTGCAACTGAAATAGCCGCAGCGGCTCGTTGTCCCATAGGCCCATAAAGCCGGATTCGACCGGTTCGGTGGAGATATCTATGATTTGCGGCAGCAACAGATATTGGCTGTCGGTAATTTCACTTATCCAGGTCGGCAGGCGGTAGCCGCGGATATTGATAAGCTCCTCTTTGATATCCAGCCGCTCGTTGGCGTGCAGGTGAGCAAAGCTGGTGGAGGATTGTTTATCCAGAGTTGCTGCTATCCGTTCGGACAGGCTTCGCTGGAAGTTTTCCAACTGACCATAACGCAGTTGGCTTCTGTCTTTAATGGCGGCCTGGGGGACCAGGATAGCGGCCTTGATGGCTGAGCTTTGGCACTTGCTATCCGGGCCGTCGAGAATATCGAGCCGCATAACCACTTTGAGCTTGTCTCCCTGGCGCATTTCGCTGACCAGTTCGACACTGCTTATCTGCGCCTGGCTGGAGAGGCTGAAATCGTTTTGGGTCAAGCGCCCCTGGCTGACACTCTGGGTCGATTGAAAACTGCCACCACGGGAGAGCAGTGCCATGTTGATGGCGTTGTCCATTGCCGCTTCCCGTGCCTGGGTTAGATTGCCATTGATTATTTTGGCTTCACCTCGGGCCTCGGTCCACTCTGCCATGGCGTTGAGGCTGATGCCCAGCAACGGCAGCAAGAACAAGGGGCACAATCTCATAAGGCGGTTCCTCAAAATGGAAGTCAGGGTGACGGAATTTTGCCGCCACTTAAGCTGGTATCGCTTGGTATTCAAATTTTATGCCAGAGAGAGGCAGGGGGTACTGTGTTATTTGTGAATGCCAGGCTAAAGAACGGCAAGCATTTGCCGATAAAGCCAAAGAAGCTTTCGACAAACCTTGTTGTCCGAAAGAGCAAGGCTGGATAAATAAGTAATACAAGTGGTTCGGCCACTTTATGTCAGTTACTACGGCCAATGAGATGCTCAATTAGGCTTATTTCTCAAGGTTGTTAAACACGACTAAACCTGAGAACTCGCCGGTGGACGCTGAGGGCTAAGGAAGGTGCGAATAAGTTCTCGTGGCACTTTCTTGATGCAGTGAGTCGGTTGCTGTGTGGCTTACTGGCCTGCCTGCTGTGTTGTGCTTCTTGCAAAGGCCTGGGGGCATTTGCCGTTGCATCCAGACCTGTAAGCCGAAGCAGAGCACATATGGGGCTTGTTCGCACCTTCCCTAAGTTCTTGGTTGGTATTTTATTTGCATAGTTTTATTGCAAATAAAAAGAGCTTGGCATTATTGGCGCTGACGATGTTACCGACACTATTACTGTCTGCAGCGTCATTGGGTCAATCCTGCAGGTATTGTATGACTGACGAAGTAGAATAAGCCTGCTGGTTCAAGGTTTACGTCAGGCTCCTGAATGAAGTTAACAGCCCACTCCGGCAACAGTGAGACGGATATTATGTATAAAGCCCTGTGTATATTGCCTTTACTTCTGCTGTCTGCCTGCAGTACGACATCACAGCAACCGCAAGCTGAGTTTAAGCCGCAACAAGCACCAGTCAATCTATTGGCGCAGCAGTTGGTGGATGAATTGGTAATCCATAATGATGCGCTCAAACCGACTCAGCCGCTATTGGTGATGACGCCTGCGATAGTGGAGGATATGCAAGGCAGTAATGCACTGGCCTCACAGCTACAGCAGAGCTTAATGACGGCTTTTCATCAGCGCGGCTTTAATCTGGTGGATTTGAACCTGGCCGAAGCGGTGCGGGTAACGCCACAGGGGGATTTTATTCTTACCCGCGACTGGCAACAATTGCCGACGGATATTGCGGTGGATCATGTACTGGTCACCAGCATGAGCCAGGCTAAAGGTGAGATCTTGTTCAACAGTCGGATTGTTAACGTCAATAACAATCGGGTGCTTTCGACGGCCGGGGCGCGGGTGCTTGAGGCGCAACTACCGGGTTATCTGGCGCCATCCCACAAGGTGGTGTCAAAAGAAGGCCTGCTTTATCGCTATGAAAACCGCGGAGAAGATAAGAGCCGGATAGTGGGAGACAAGTAATGAAGTATTGGAACAACACACTGACATTGGTCACGCTGGTATTGGCGTTAGTTCTGGGTGGCTGCGCCGATAAGGACAGATATGTGCAGTGGGAGACAGAGGCGCCAAGCAGTTTTCCCAAATTGACGGCAATAGGCTATGCCCCGCTGGCCAGCCAACCAGCCAAGGAACAGTCGCAAAAGGTGCTGATGGCGATGCAAGCATCCAAGATTGCCGCTTATCGGGAACTGGCCGAACAAGTTTATGGCCAACGTTTGTCGGCTGATAGCAAGGTCAGTGACTGGATGTTGAAAGGCGATAATATCCAGGCCTCGGTTTCCGGGGTGATCCGCGGCGCCAGGGTTGTGCGCAGTTATCCGACCGGCGATCATTATGTGACCGAGCTTGAGCTGGACTTCGCCCAGGTGTGGGATCTGTATCAGCAACAAAACCGCCCCCAGAGAGTGAAAGAGATCACTTATTTTTAGGGTTATGGGTATAAGTCAAAAGCAGCCTTCTTTGGCTGCTTTTTTGTGGCCTTTTTGTGGCTTAAGAATCTTTGCTGAATTGAGAGCAGGGTATACGTTCTGTTCTGGGGGGCATCTTGTATTTGACCCCCTTGGCTTTAGCGCCCTGAGTTTAGTCGGGGGAAGGCAAGGGGGGACAGGAGTTTGGGTCGCACCAAGAAGCCGAACTTACTGAATTAGCTTAAGTAATGGAACAGCAGCAGGGCTTTAAATCAAGCCTTGAGATCGTTGCCCAGAGTGGCGATGGTTGAAGTCTTGCCTTTGCCGTCATAAGTCAGACTGGAGGCATTGCGGCTCACCTGCAGCGCCTGTGCCAGGCGATTGATACTGGCCATACTCAGCTCTATCAGGCCGGCATTTTCCTGATTGCGTAGTTGGCAAGTAGCCAATAGTTCGCGGGCTTCACTGACCTGTTCGGCCAATGGCGACTGACTGAGTTTAGCTTGTTCAGGATGAGAGGAGAGCGCCTCATCTACTGCCTTGACCTCATTGAGCAGATTGCTCTTGTCTTGGGCCAGTTGCAATAGATTATCGGCATTGCGATCGAGCAGGGCATTTTTTTCCTGCTCAATCAAGTTCAGCAGACGCTCGAGTTGAGTCATCTGCTGTGTTATCAGGCTGGTTATATCCGGGGTATCAGGCATCAGGACCCTTTATTGAGTGCGTTCAGTTCTGATTCAAATTGAGAGATGTTGGCTGCCAGTTTTTCCGGATCAACCTTGTATCTGCCTTCGGCGATCGCCAATTTGATTTCGCTGATCTTCTTTTGATCTATTTCCGGCAGTGAGGTCATCTTACTCTGAACTCCTTGCAACTGCTGCGCTTGCTGCGACACCACAACCGAGTCAGTTTTCAGCGGAGCAGCCCCTTGCTGAGCTGTTTGATTGCTCTGAGCCGTGTTCTTGGGGAGTGAACCTGTATTCACTCTGGGTTGATTTTGCAGTTGTTTAATATCCATAGCCATCGCGGCTCCAGCCTTTTCTCTGATTACCTTGCTGTCTTATCGGCATAGCCAAGGAGAACTTTAGCATTTTTTACATTCGAACTTCCACTTCGCCCACATTGGTGACAGTAGCCTCCAACACTTTGTCTGAGCGAGTGTTTTTTACCCGAATCTGTTCCCCAAGGTTACCATCATGCAGGGCTTCACCAACAGTTTTTATTTGAAACTTCTCGTTACCTGCATAAATAGAGACTCTGTCGCCTTTGCAAACAAAACAGAGATTGGCGGCAAATAACGGATAGTCTTTGGCTATGCGCCGCTTGAGGCGGGTACCCGTCACTGTGGCAATATCCTCGAACTGCTGGCCGCGCAGACTGGTTTCATCTATGTAGCGCAGCGCTAGATTTTCAGGCCCCAGCACAGTGCCCGGGGCCAGAGTTTGGGTGGCCACTACCACAGGATAACTGATATCTACCCGTACCGAGACATAGATTTGCCACGGGTAGCTGAGCTCCGGGCTGTTGCAACCTATGCGTACCGTATTGTTGCGGCTTATCTCCCGGTCGCTGGCAAGTTCTGCCGTTAAAGGCGAATTACATCTAGGGGGAGTGAGCCTGGAATCCAGCCGCTGCGGGGTGATGGTAATTTGTGCATCTGTGCCCGCCAGCACTTTTTTGGCCACTGCCTCTTTAGCCAGGCTTTCCATGGCCGATATACTGGGAACAAAGCTGCTCTCTGCCGCCATTGTTGCGATGGGCATTAAAATTGTAGCCAAAAGGTATGCAATATTTACTTTCATAATGAACAGGCTAGCTTGTCTCGCCAGATTACACCTATACTTTCAATGATTCGCGGTTCCCAGTACTGGCTTCACCATAGGTTTAGTCAGAAATTTGACTGGGCATCAGTGTCTTGGATAAAGCAAATAGTATGCCTGTCTGTGGGACAGCGGGTATTTCTCAATATAAAGACAACAAGGCAGCCTTATGTCGAGCATTCTTGAATCAGTCAATAAACGCACTCAACTGGTCGGACAAAATCGCCTCGAACTTCTGTTGTTCAAACTTAACGGCAGACAAAGATTCGGTATCAATGTATTCAAAGTCAAAGAGGTTTTGCAGTGCCCACCACTGACGATATTGCCCAAGTTGAACGCCTTTGTTAAGGGCGTGGCCCATATTCGCGGTACGACTGTGTCGGTTATCGATCTCAGTGCGGCGACCGGTGGTAAACCCATAGATGATGTCAAGGATTGCTTCATCATTATTTCCGAATACAACCGCAGCGTGCAGGGGTTTCTGGTTCGTTCAGTTGAGCGGATCATTAACATGAATTGGGAGTCTATCATGCCGCCGCCGGAAGGCGCGGGACGATACTCTTACCTGACTGCAGTGACGGAAATCGAAGGTGAACTGGTTGAAATACTCGATGTGGAGAAAATTCTTGATGAAATTTCACCGGTAAAGACAGATATCAGCCAAGAAATGGATGAATCTCTCACAATCGACAGGGAGCAGCATTATCATATTATGGTGATTGACGACTCCTCTGTGGCGCGCAAACAGATCATTCGCGCATTGTCTTCGTTGAATCTGCAGATAGATACCGCTAAAGATGGTCGGGAAGCATTGGAAAAACTGAAGAGTATAGCGTCTGGTATGGACAATGTTGCCGATGAAATCCCGTTGATTATTTCGGATATCGAAATGCCGGAAATGGATGGTTACACTCTGACTGCCGAGATCCGTGATGATCCCAAACTGAAAAATATCAAGGTAGTGCTGCATACCTCGTTGAGCGGGGTATTCAATCAAGCCATGGTACAGAAAGTGGGCGCCAATGATTTTATTGCCAAGTTCAACCCCGACGAACTGGCTTCTGCTGTTAACAAGCATCTGAGTCTATAGCCTTTGTCTGCTGTGACTTTTTATGGCTATAGTGAGTTGGTCTGCTTGTGTTGCAAATGGGGCTGGGGTATAACGCAGCCCCAGTTTTTAAATGTTGCTGCCTCGATTCGCAGTGACGTTTTTACGGATAGTTAGGACACTAAGGTGCCAGATAAATCTCTCGCAGAAACTGAGTACAATCAATTCAGGCTGTTTCTTGAGCAGCACAGTGGCATTGTATTGGGTGAGAACAAACAGTATTTGGTTCGCAGCCGCTTGGCGCCTTTGATGGGGAAATATGGTTTGCCATCCCTGTCGGACGTTGTTAAGCAATCGATGCGACCCACAGAGCGCCAATTACGGGCTGAAGTCATTGATGCCATGACGACCAACGAAACTCTTTGGTTTCGGGACAAGTATCCTTTTGAATTACTTGGCAATACATTGTTGCCCGGTTTTGCCAAGTTGGGGCGGCCATTGAAAATTTGGTCGGCGGCCTGTTCTTCCGGACAGGAGCCCTATTCACTGGCGATGACAGTGCTCGAATATCAACAGCGTAAGCCAGGGGCGTTGCCGGGTGGGGCGGTAATCCAGGCCACAGATCTATCGCCGTCCATGCTCGAGCGTTGTAAAAATGCCGAGTATGATAAGCTGGCATTGGCCCGGGGCCTGTCCGAAGAGCGCAAGCGTCAGTTTTTTGAAGCTATGCCCAATGGTAATATGCGGGTTAAAGACAATGTGCGCCGTTTGGTCAGCTTTAGGGCTCACAACCTGCTTGAAAGTTACACCTTGCTCGGCAAGTTCGACATCATCTTTTGCCGTAACGTACTTATCTATTTTGCCCCGGAGGCAAAGGCAAAAATACTGCGGCAATTTGCTGCCGCTCTCAATCCCAAGGGGATACTGTTTTTAGGGGCCAGCGAGTCGATTGCCGGGTTGACCGATGAATTCGACATGGTGCGCTGTAACCCAGGCATCTATTATCAAAAGAAAAATTAACAACCTAATTATTTGATTTTTAATTAAATAATTTGAAAGGCTCGTCAGTTTTAACGGGCCTTTTCTGTCTTACTTTTCACCCTAACGGCCATCATCTTCGTATCTGTTATCCTCCACTCTACATCTGGCACAAAGCTTGCTTTGTTTTTATCGAGTCATTGGAGGAGGCGGTTTTATGGCGATCAGTTTCGATAAGGCCCTTGGCATACATCAATACACTCTGGGTATTCGCGCCCAGCGTGCCGAAGTGCTTGCCAGCAATATAGCCAATGCCGATACCCCACACTACAAGGCTCGGGATGTGGACTTTTCTTCGGCGTTGCAGGCGGCCAAAGGGCGGCAACAGGGAATGAATATGGCGGCAACGTCTGAAAAGCATTTCGACCTCAAGGCGCTGACAGCCCAACATGTGCAATATCGGGTGCCGGATCAACCGGACACTGGGGATGGCAACACAGTCGATATGCAAAAAGAGCAGCAGGCCTTTATGCAAAATGCGCTTGAATATCAGATGTCGCTCGGATTCCTCGACGGTAAGTTCGCCGGCATGAAAAAGGCATTGAAAGGAGATTAACCATGAGCTTGTACAATATCTTCAATGTTGCGGGTTCGGGAATGTCGGCGCAGTCGGTACGCTTGAATACTACCGCCAGTAACATAGCCAACGCAGATTCTGTTTCTTCCAGTATCGATAAGACCTACAAGGCACGGCATCCTATTTTTGAGGCCGAGCTGGCCAAGGCGAACGGCCAACAGCAACAAGGCGCTGCGGTAAAGGTAAAGGGTATAGTGGAAAGCGATAAACCTTTACTGAAAGAGTATTCGCCGGATCATCCCATGGCCGATGCCGACGGTTTTATCTACAAACCTAATGTCAATGTAGTGGAAGAGATGGCCGATATGATTTCCGCCTCCCGTTCCTATCAGATGAATGTTCAGGTAGCCGATGCAGCCAAGTCCATGCTGCAACAAACCCTGAGAATGGGCAAATAACGGAGGCATAGCCCATGAGCGTCAATTCAGTTAACCCTTTTCTCGACAGTATCCAGGTGCAATCGGGTACTGAAACCAAGAAAAGCAATAATCAACAACTGACCCAGGAAGACTTCTTTTCGCTGCTGAGTCAGCAGTTGTCGATGCAGGATCCTTTTAAGCCGGTGGATAACGATCAGATGATCGCCCAGATGGCGTCGTTTGCCACAGTGGATGGTATCTCTAACCTGAATGAAGAAATAGTTAACCTCAATTCGTTAATGACTTCGAGTCAGGCATTGCAGGCATCTGGCCTGGTAGGGCAAAAAGTGTTGATCCCGGCGGGCACCGGCTATGTTTCCGAGGAAGACCCAACGCTTAAAGGGGTAATCACATCACCGGAAAAGATCCCTTCAATTAAAGTAACGATTGAAGATGAAGCCGGTCAGGTGATCAAAACCTTCGAGGTCGACGGTAGTGCCGGCGGCAATATAGATGTGGAATGGGATGGCCTGGATAAGGACGGAAACCCTGTCGATAAAGGCATCTATACCATGAAGGCCAGCGGGGTTGTTGATGGAAAGTCCCAGGATCTTATCGTCAGTTCCTATGCCCACGTGACCAGTGTATCACTCAACTCTGCCACCGGCGCCGTGTTGAATCTAAGAGGTATTGGCGGGATCAGATTGGCCGATGTGCTGGCTGTTTCCGAAGTTTAATTCTGTTTCTGCCCCGGCTGCGCCGGACAGTATCTGAAAATCATGAGGTGAATTATGTCTTTTAACATTGCTCTGAGTGGGATTGCTGCGGCGCAGAAAGATCTCAATACCACGGCCAACAATATTGCCAACGTTAAGACGATAGGCTTTAAAGAATCCCGGGCCGAGTTTGCTGATGTGTACGCCAGCTCGATTTTCTCCAATGGTAGAACCACTGTGGGCGGCGGTGTCACCACCACTCAGGTGGCACAGCAGTTCCATCAGGGTAACCTGAACTCCACCAACAATGCGCTGGATATGGCGATCAACGGTGGTGGTTTCTTCGTGACATCATCCAGTGTCGGCAGTCAGGATTACTCTTTCACCCGCGCCGGAGCTTTTAAGCGTGATGACAACGGCTTTTTGGTCGATGCTGCCGGTAATTATCTGCAGAGCTTCCCGGTCGATAAAGATGGTAACTCCACTTCTGTGAGTCTGACTACCACCAAGCCGGTGCAGATCCCGGATACTGCCGGTAGCCCGCAGAAAACCAACAATGTTGGCATTAGCATGAACCTGGACTCCACTCAAGAAACTAAAGATCCGGCGCTGTTTGACCCATCCAAGTCAGATACTTTTAATAACTCCACTGCAGTGACCATTTATGACTCTTTGGGTAACTCCCACACTTTGACCACTTATTTTGTGCGTCCGGAAAATGGTGCTCATACCGGTGAGAGTAACTGGGTGGCCTACTACGCCATTGACGACAAGCCGGTCAATCTGGGCGGCGGCGCCGGAACCTACAACACGGACACTAACGGTGACGGTACTGCGGATGGTACAGGCACAGCACAAACTGCAGGTGGCTGGACTGGTGCCGTGCTTAAGTTCAACGATGTCGGCGGTTATATAGGTTCCGATCCTGCGGTGATCACCACAGAGCAGTTGGGGGGTGGTGGGGCCAACGTTCTTGGTCCTGCTGCTGACGGCACTCAAGCGATAACCATAGATTTCAACAATCCGACCCAGTTCTCGGAAAAGTTCAACGCCACGGAATTGACGCAGGATGGTGTAACAGTGGGCCGTTTGACTAATGTGGAAGTGGGTACAGATGGTTTGATCTCTGCTAAGTATAGCAATGGCTCAACAGTGCCTCTGGCACGGGTGGCGTTGGCACGCTTCTCCAATGAGCAGGGACTGAGCCAGGTGGGCAACACCTCCTGGAAAGCCAGCCTGGATTCAGGCGCGGCGCTGGCCGGTGAGGCCAACAGCGGTGTGTTTGGCAGTATCCGTTCATCAACACTGGAGCAATCCAACGTCGACCTGACCACTGAGTTGGTGGACCTGATTTCGGCCCAACGTAACTTCCAGGCCAACTCCCGTACTTTGGAAGTGAACAATACACTACAGCAAACCGTGCTGCAGATCCGCTAAGCCTTCCTGCGCAAGACATTGCCGCCCGGCAATGTCTTGCCGCATCTTTGTCTATTAACTCCCAAGTCACTGAAGTTCTTCTGCTGTCCTTGTGCTCAACTGCTCATTTTATTGGCACGATGTTTGCTTTTACCTGAATAGGTAAAAAGATTGACGGAGCAGCAGGTGGACAAACTTCTCTATGTCGCCATGACTGGCGCCAAACAAAACATGAATGCGCTGGCGGTTAGGGGTAACAACCTGGCCAATGCCAACACAGATGGTTTCAAGTCCGACATGGCTCAGGCCCGTGCGATGCAAGCCTTCGGTGAGGGCTTGCCGACCCGGGTGTTCGCCATGACAGAGTCGCCCTCGGCCAACTTTCAGTCCGGCCCTATCAAATCGACCGGACGGGATCTGGATATTGCCATCAAAGATCAAGGCTGGATTGCGGTGCAGGCCGCCGATGGCAGTGAGGCCTATACCCGCTCCGGTAGTCTGAGTTTTGACACTACAGGTTTGCTGCGTAACGACAGGGGCAACCCGGTAATGGGTGATAACGGCCCGATAGTGTTGCCGCTGCCGATAGACAAAATTCAGGTTGCCACAGACGGCACTATTTCTATTCGTCCTCAAGGCGCAACCGCCGAGGTGATAGAGGAGGTGGGTCGCATCAAGTTGGTTAACCCGGGCAATCAGAACCTGATGCGCGGTGAAGATGGCTTGTTCCGTACTTTGGATGGCAATCCGGCCGCCGCCGATCCCTTTGTCAATGTGGAAAGCGGCGCCGTGGAAGGCAGTAATGTCAATGCCGTGGATGAGATGGTCAACCTGATTGAGCTGCAACGTCAGTTTGAGCTGCAGGTAAAAATGATGAAAACCGCAGAAGAGAACGACAAGTCGTCCGCTTCACTGATGCGCATTAGCTAGGAGTAATTGATATGCATCCCGCGTTATGGATAAGTAAGACTGGGTTAGATGCCCAGCAAACGGACATCTCGGTGATTTCAAATAACGTCGCTAATGCCAGCACCATAGGCTACAAGAAGGGCCGGGCGATATTTGAAGACTTACTGTACCAGACAGTCAATCAGGCCGGCGGTATCAGCGCCTCCAACACCAAGTTGCCCAATGGCCTTAACCTGGGCGCAGGTACCAAGGTCGTGGCCACCCAGAAAATTTTCTCCCAGGGTAACCTGCAAACCACTGATAACGCGCTGGACATGATGATTGAAGGTCCGGGATTCTTTGAAATCCAACTGCCGGACGGCACCACAGCCTACACTCGTAACGGCCAGTTCAGTTTGGATGATACCGGCCAGATAGTGACTTCCGGCGCCGGCTATGTGTTGCAGCCTGCCATTACCATTCCGGACGATGCCACCAGTATTACCGTTTCCGCCGAAGGCGAAGTATCGGTTAAAACCCCGGGCGCCGCCGAAAACCAGGTGGTCGGGCAGTTGACCATCTCTGATTTCATCAATCCGTCCGGCCTGGATCCCATAGGGCAAAACCTCTATCTGGAGACGGGCGCCAGCGGTACCCCAATTCAGGGGACTGCCTCACTGGATGGATTGGGCTCTATTCGTCAGGGATCGCTGGAAACTTCCAACGTTAATGTGACCGAAGAGCTGGTCAATCTGATTGAAAGTCAGCGGATTTATGAAATGAACTCCAAGGTTATCTCAGCCGTAGACCAGATGCTGGCCTATGTGAACCAGAATCTGTGATGAGGTGATGTGATGAAACCCTTATTCCTTATCATTCCGGCTTTATTTCTGGGGGCTTGCAGCTCTACCCAGAACAAACCGATAGCCGATGATCCCTATTTTGCGCCTGTGTATCCTGAAGCGCCGCCGACCCGAATCGCACCGACCGGCTCTATCTATCAGGACAGCCAGGCATCTTCACTTTATTCGGATCTGCGGGCGCACAGGGTAGGGGACATCATCACTGTGGTGTTGGTGGAGTCGACCCAAGCGAAAAAGAGCGTCGGCAACAAGATCAAAAAAGGCTCGGACATGTCAGTGAACCCGCTCTACATGGGCGGCAACAATGTCACCATCAAGGGCAACCCGTTGGATTTTCGCTACGGCGACAGCATGGATACCAATCGCGAGGCCGATGCCGATCAGAGTAACAGTCTCTCCGGGCAGATCTCGGCCAACGTGATGCAGGTGCTGGGCAATGGCAACCTGGTTATTCGCGGTGAAAAGTGGATCACCATCAATAATGGCGACGAATTTATTCGGGTAACCGGCATTATTCGGCCGCAGGATATTACCCCTGAAAACACCATAGATTCGCCCAAAGTCGCCAATGCCCGTATTCAGTACAGCGGTACCGGCACCTTTGCCGAGTCGCAAAAGGTGGGCTGGCTGAGCCAGTTCTTCCTCTCTGACTGGTGGCCTTTCTGAGGATAAGCTCATGAAAATAAAATTAATCATGGCACTTGCCTGTTTGCTGGTTTCTCTTCCGGGGCAGGCCGAGCGCATCAAGGATATCGCCGATATCCAAGGGGTCAGGGACAACCAGTTGATAGGCTACGGCCTGGTGGTGGGGTTGCCGGGAACCGGGGAGAAGACCCGTTACACTGAGCAGACCTTCAAGACCATGCTGAAGAATTTTGGCATCAATCTGCCGGATAACTTCAGGCCCAAGATCAAGAATATTGCCGTGGTGGCTGTGCATGCCGATATGCCGCCCTTTATCAAGCCGGGACAAACCCTGGATGTGACTGTATCGAGTCTTGGGGAAGCCAAGAGCTTGCGCGGCGGTACCCTTCTGCAGACTTTCCTCAAAGGGGTGGATGGCAATGTTTACGCCATCGCCCAGGGGAGTCTGGTGGTCAGCGGCTTCAGTGCCGAGGGGCTGGATGGTTCCAAGGTTATCCAGAACACGCCAACTGTGGGCCGCATTCCCAACGGCGGCATAGTCGAGCGTGAAGTGGCCAGCCCCTTCGGTAATGGCGATCATCTGACTTTTAACCTGCACAGAGCCGATTTCTCCACCGCAAAGCGTACCGCTGATGCTATTAACGGCTTACTCGGCCCGGGTATGGCGCGGGCGCTCGATGCTTCTTCCATTCAGGTCAGCGCCCCCAGAGATGTGTCGCAGCGGGTATCTTTCCTGGCCACCCTGGAAAATATTCAGGTTGAGCCTGCCGATGAATCGGCCAAGGTGATAGTCAACTCCCGCACCGGCACCATAGTGGTGGGTAAGGACGTCAAACTCTTGCCAGCGGCTGTGACCCATGGCGGCCTTACCGTCACCATTGCCGAAGCAACTCAGGTTTCTCAACCCAATGCCCTGGCCGGCGGCCAGACTGCGGTGACCAGCAACAGCACCATAGATGTGGCTCAGGACAACCGGCGTATGTTTATGTTCAACCCGGGCACTTCCCTCGATGAGTTGGTGCGGGCGGTGAATATGGTGGGCGCGGCGCCATCGGATGTGTTGGCAATCCTCGAAGCCTTAAAGATGGCAGGGGCTTTGCATGGTGAACTCATCATCATCTGATTAATGGCACATTGGTTTATCGACTATGAACAAAATGGCTGATGCTTCGCAATTTCTGGATCTCGGTGGGCTGGACAAGCTCAGAGCCCAGGCGCAGCAGGATCAAAAAGCAGCGCTTAAAGAAGTCGCGCAGCAGTTTGAAGGCATCTTTGTGCAGATGTTGATGAAAAGCATGCGAGATGCCAACGCGATATTTGAATCCGACAGCCCGATGAACAGCCAGTACACCAAGTTCTACGAGCAGATGCACGATCAGCAGATGTCGGTGGAGCTGTCCTCCAAAGGTATGTTGGGGCTGGCGGATCTCATGGTGCAGCAGTTGTCACCGGAAAATTCCGGCATTACCCCGGCCTCAGTGCTCCGCGGCGATGTCGATAACCGCAATGTCACGGCTTTGAACGGCGGCCAGACAGAGAAGATATCCGGTGTTGAAGCGACTGCGGCCAAAGCATCCGCGCTGCCAAGCAGTGACAGTCTGCAGCAGGTATTGAGCGGCAAAGTATTACCGTCATGGCGGCAGGCGCGGCCGGCAATCGGCAGTCAGGAAGAGTTTGTCAGACAGCTTTATCCTCATGCCAAGGTTGCCGCCGATGCCTTGGGGACTCAACCCGAAGTCTTGCTGGCGCAATCGGCGTTGGAGACAGGTTGGGGCCAGAAAATGGTCCGTGGTCATAAAGGTGAGTCCAGCAACAACCTGTTCAATATCAAGGCCGACAGACGTTGGCAGGGTGAGAAAGCGGCGGTGTCGACCCTGGAATATGAGCAGGGCACAGCTGTGCGGCAAAAGGCTGACTTCCGGGTGTACGACAGTTTTGAGCAGAGCTTTGATGATTTTGTCAGCTTTATTTCCGATAACGATCGTTACAGCCAGGCGCGCAAGATGGCCGCTAATCCCGACGAGTTTATCAAGGCACTGGCCGAGGCGGGATACGCCACGGATCCTCAATATGCCAACAAGGTGATGAAAGTGCTGGATACCATCAAGGCCGATTTTGGTCAGTTGTTGCAGGAGTTCGGCTCAAAGCCGGGCCAATAAAGGTGCAGGAGCGATAACCCATGTCTATGGATCTGTTCAATATAGCCCGCAGTGGGATCCTGGCTGCCCAATCACAATTAGGGGTGACCAGTAACAATATTGCCAACGTCAATACCGAAGGCTATCACCGCCAGGTGGCTATTCAGGGCAGCTCCACCTCAATGCGTCTTGGCAATAACTTCTATGGCACAGGTACTTATGTGCAGGATGTAAAGCGTATCTACAATGATTATGCTGCCAGAGAGCTGCGTATCGGTCAGACAGGGCTCAGTGCTGCCGAGGCCAGCTACACCAAGCTCAGCGGGCTGGATCAGCTGTTCTCCCAAATAGGCAAGGCGGTGCCAGCCTCATTGAATGACTTTTTCTCCGGCCTCAACAGTCTGGCTGACCTGCCAGCGGATCTGGGGATCCGCGGCTCTGTGCTCAATTCGGCCTCGCAACTGGCGCAGAATCTCAATCAAATGCAGAGTCATCTGACAGGTCAGGTGCAGCAAACCAATGATCAGATTGAAAGCATTACCACCAGGATCAATGAGATCAGTAAAGAGATGGCGCAGATCAATCTTGAACTGATGAAGTCACCCGGTAACGATGCGCAGCTGTTGGATAAGCAAGATGCGCTGATTAAAGAGTTAAGCCAGTACGCCGAAGTCAATGTGATCCCGCTGGAAAACGGTGCCCGCTCCATCATGCTGGGCAGCTCTTTTATGTTGGTATCCGGTGAAGTGGCCATGACCATGGGCATGACCGCAGGTGACCCCTTCCCCAATGAGCCAGAGCTGACCTATAGCCTCGGGGGCAACGAGTTGAAGGCTGACCCCGCCAA
Organism: Shewanella sp. ECSMB14102; assembly: GCF_000813075.1. NCBI lineage: Bacteria > Pseudomonadati > Pseudomonadota > Gammaproteobacteria > Alteromonadales > Shewanellaceae > Shewanella > Shewanella sp. ECSMB14102. The sequence continues at coordinate 2,889 of NZ_JWGX01000025.1, read as the reverse complement.
GCTTGGGGGGCAACTGGGCGCCTTATTTGATTTTCGTGACAACACCCTGATGCCCGCCAGTCATGAGCTGGGGCAGTTGGCGCTGGGAATTGCCGATGCTTTTAACGAGATGCAGTCCCAGGGTTTTGATCTCAATGGCGAGCTCGGACAACCCATTTTTACCGATATCAATGACCCTGTGATTGCCGCCGGCCGTGTCGGCGCCTATTCCGGCAACGTGGGCACAGCTTCTTTGAGCGTTAATATCGATGATGTCGGCGCCCTTTCCGGCAGCAGTTATGAGCTGAACTATACCAATGCCGGTACTTATGAACTCAAAGACATGAAGACGGGGGCGGTGACCAATTTGACGCTCAACGGCGATACCCTGGAAGGCGCCAACGGCTTCAGTATCAAAATTGATGCCGGTGCCATGGCTGCCGGTGACAGGTTTGAAATACGGCCAACGGCCAATGCGGCGGCCAACATAGATGTAGTGATGTCCGATCCCAAGGGTATTGCCGCAGCGGCGCCGAAAATTACCGCCAACGCAGGTAATTCAGGCAGCACTTCAGTGAAGCTGGTCAGCATAGACGACAGAAGCGCGGCTAACTTCCCCGTGACTGACAGTGAACTGACATTCACCCTGGATACCAGTGTCAATCCACCTGGCTATGAAGTATTTGATGTCAACGGCGCTTCTTTGGCAACCGGGACGGCTGCGGGCACTCCGCCGCAGATCAGCGCCTTTGGTTTTACTTTTGAAGTTGATGGCAGCAGTGGCGGTAGTGAGAGTTTCACCTTTGATCTCAGCTTTGCGCCGGGTGACAACACCAATGCCGTGGCCATGGCCAAACTCAGTGACAGCAAGATAATGAATAACGGTAAGTCGACCCTGGGTGATGTGTTTGAAAAGACCAAGCTGGATATTGGCAGCCAAACCAAATCTGCCCAAGTCAGGGCCGGTTCGGCGGAGGCCATTTACAACCAGGCCTATGCCAGGGTGCAATCGGAATCCGGGGTTAACCTGGATGAAGAAGCGGCCAATTTGATGCAGTTCCAACAGGCCTATCAGGCATCGGCACGGATCATGACTACGGCCAATGCCCTGTTCGACACCCTGTTCAGTTCGGTTCGATAGGAGCTTGAGAGATGCGTATTTCAACTTCACAGATGTATCAGCAGAATTTAAACAGCATTCTGCAGAAGCAAACCGATACCAACAGGATCCTCGAGCAGCTATCCAGCGGTAAAAAGGTCAACACTGCCGGTGATGATCCGGTTGCAGCTATCGGCATAGACAACCTTTATCAGCAAAATGCGCTGGTGCAGCAGTATCTCAAGAATGTGGACTATAGCAAAAACCGCTTATCTTTGGCGGAAAGCAAGCTCGGCAGCGCCGAAACTTTGGTCACCGGCATTCGTGAACAGATGCTGCGTGCAGTAAATGGCACCCTTGGTCCCTCGGAGCGGCAAACTATTGCCGATGAAATGCGCAGCAGTTTGGATGAACTTCTAAGTATTGCCAATACCCAGGATGAGTCAGGCAATTACCTGTTTGCCGGATACAACACAGACACTCAGCCCTTTGCCTTCGATGCCAGCGGCAACATGGTTTACAGCGGTGATAGCGGCGTTCGTGATGCCTTGGTGGCACAAGGGGTTGCTATGGGCACCAATATTCCCGGGGACTCGGCTTTTATGAATGCTGCCAATGCCTTGGGTGACTACGGCGTCAATTATTTGGCCCCGCAAACCGGGGAGTTCAGGGTACTCAGCGCCAAAATAAGCCCTCCTGGGAGCCATGTGGCTGATACCTACACCTTTAACTTTACCGATAACGGTGCTGGTGGGGTTGATTTGCAAGTATTGGATTCAAGCGGCACGGCTGTCAGCAATGTGGCTAACTTCGATGCCAGTAACCCAGTGAGCTTCAACGGTATTGAGGTGAAGCTGGATGGCACGCCGGCTGGCGGGGATTCCTTCACCATGGAGCCTGATGCCGAGGTGCCGATTTTCGACACCATTCAACAGGCGATAACCCTGCTGGAGGATCCCGATCTGGTCAATACCCCCAACGGACAAGCTGAGTTGGCACAGTTATTGGGTAATCTTGATAGTGGTATGACTCAACTCGGTGTAGCCAGAGGTGTTGCGGGCAATAGTCTCAAAAGCCTCGAAAGCTACAGCAGCAATCATGCAGAAGAAGAGTTGGTGAATAAGTCGGCATTGTCACTGCTGGAAGATCTCGATTACGCCGCGGCGATTACCGAATTTCAAAAACAGCAGTTGGCCTTGAACGCCGTTTCAAATGTGTTCAGTAGAGTGGGTTCTGTTTCCCTGTTTGACTTTATTTAACAGTAAACAAAGACCTACCCGTCTGTCAGATAAGTTGTTAACAATTTTAGCCAAGCTCCGAGTCTTGGCGCTAAAACTAGGAAGAGGAACTCAACATGGCTATTACCGTTAATACCAACGTAACTTCAATGAAGGCGCAGAAAAATCTTAACGGCGCCAACAATCAGTTGCAAACCTCCATGGAACGTCTGTCCAGTGGCCTGCGTATCAACAGCGCCAAAGACGATGCAGCCGGTCTGCAAATCTCCAACCGTCTGACCAGTCAGATCAACGGCCTGGATGTGGCCCAACGCAACGCCAATGACGGTATTTCTATCGCCCAAACGGCCGAAGGCGCCATGCAGGAGTCCACCAATATTTTGCAGCGTATGCGTGATTTGTCACTGCAATCGGCCAACGGCTCCAACTCGGCCGAAGACCGCGCTGCCATGCAAAAAGAGTTGTCGGCCCTACAATCTGAATTAACCCGAATTGCAGATACCACTTCTTTTGGAAATCAGAAACTGTTGGATGGTAGTTATGGTAGTCAAGCATTTCAGGTAGGTGCGAATG